>JBEKAU010000136.1:0-6906 GCA_050015755.1 Vulcanimicrobiaceae bacterium
TCGGAGCCCTCGAAGTTGTGGCGCAGCCCGAGCGTGTGCCCGACCTCGTGCATGACCGTGCTGTAGAGCCACTCTTGCGCGTAACGGTCGCGATCGGCGAGGGTCGCGTGCGGGTCGCGCTGCAAGAGCATCGAACCGAGCGCCGCCTGGGCGGCGGACGATTCTTCGAACGCGCAGGCTTCGTCGGCGTCGTTCTCGGTATCGGTGTCCGGCGTCGCGTCGACCGGCGGTGGCGCATTCGTCAAGAGCGCGTGGCTGAGCGAGTCGGCGTTCTCCAACGCGAGTGCGTAGGGATCGCGGGCGCGCAGTGCCGGCAGCACGCGGTCGACGTAGCCCGACTTGATCGTGCGCAGCGCCTCGCCGTCGATCACGACCTCGGCGCGGATGATCTGCCCGGTGTCGGGATCGCTCACGTGCGGGCTGTAGGCGCTGAAATCCGGCACGTCCGAGGTGATCCAACGGACGGTCGTATAGCGCGCGTCGTCGGGATCCCAGCCCGGATCCTTCGGCGGGTCTTTGACCACGATCGCGTTCGGATAGCCGATCTTCGCGAAGGCGGTGTTCCAAGCCAGGATGCCGCGCCGGACCGTGTCACGATACGCCGGCGGAATCTCGTTGGTCAGGTAGAAGGTGATCGGGCCATCGTCGAGGTTCCAGCGCTCGATGAAGCGCTCGAACGGCGTGGTGGTCGTATCGTCGCCGAAACGTTTGCGCGCGGTGATGAAGTAGCCGATCCGATCGTCGGCGTAGCGCGGCACGAAGCGCGGATCGTGTTCGGGCGAAGCGATGATGCTGTAGTGCATCACGATCGGGATGCCGCGGCCGTCCGGCACCGTCGGCATCGCGTTGGGCGGGCCGTTGAAGGCGAGGTTGACGCTGATCTCGTCGTTGCGCGGGAACGTCTTGGTGGGGCCGTAGTACGACTTGGTCGCATCGACCGCGAACGTCGGCCGCACCGAGATCACCAGCAGGCCGGGCAGCGAGGGCGGTGCCGTCGCGCGGCCCAGGTCGGCGCCGATCCCTTCGAAGTCGGTCATGAAGACCGACGGTGCGATGAGGGTGTGCTGGTTCTGCGCGTCTTCGGCGACGATCGGTGTCGAGAGCATCACCGAGTCGGCGACGCTGATCGCGAGCGAGTTCGCCGCCGCCGTCCCCTTATCGGCGACGTAGTGGCTGTTCGGCGTGATCCACAGAACGCGCTTGCCGACCCGCTTGAACGTGACCTGGACTGGATCGTAGACGCGGCCGGCGAACGCGCCGCTGCCGACGCCGCGCTCGATCGACGGCATCAAAATGTACGTCTTGTCGAAGTTCTCGGGCCGCAGATCGAAGTAGAGCTCGTCGTCCTTGCGCACCACGTCGATGACACCGTGCTGGACCGTCGCGTCCTTGATGAACGCCTCGTAGCTCGGCGGTGCGGGCGTCCCGAGTGGGAGCGCGCGCGCCGTCAGCGGCACGGAGACCGTGCTCGGCGCCGGGGCGAGGGGCGCCGAACGAGCCGGCGTGCTCGGCTCGGTCAGTGGTACCGCGGCGGGCGACGGCGCCACCGGGACGGCCGAGGCCGCCGGAGCGGCCGCTGCGGCGGGAGCGGCCGAAAAGGCGCTCGCCCGTGCTGATGCCAAGGAAACCGCGCCCACCAATGCGGCCAGAAGGGCGACAATAAGACGCCGAGTCATGAACGAGGATTCGCGGGCCGGACGCCCACGGCCCGCCGCAAACGCGGCGCCTTTACCGATGCAGTACCCAGCGCTGGGCGCCGGCAACCTGCGTGACCAAGGATGGCGCGAAACCGCTCAGATCGTCGCGCAGCGCGGAGATCGCGACCGGTGAGGCGAGGAACGCGATCGGGACGTCGCGCAGCAACAGCGCTTCGATCCGCGCATACGCCTTGCGCCGGGTCGGCTCGTCGTAGGCGCGCAGTGCATCGTGCTGTGCCGCGTCCATCGCCGCGCTGCAATAGAACGAGTGGTCGTAGCCGATCGGCGGACGCTGGTCGCAGGTGAACTGCCCGCTGTCGTCCGGATCCATCCCCGCATTCCAGCCGTAGATTGCGATGTCGTATTTGCCGCGGCTGAGGATCCCGCCGGCTTGCGGAGGCGCGTCGTACTGGTTGCCGATGTAGGGGTGGATGCGCACCTCGACGTCGAGCGCGCGCAGCGCGCCCTGCAGCGCGACCGCCTCGACGCGGTGGGTCTGGAAGTTGCCGATGATCGCGAGGTTGAGCACCAGGCGGTGCGCCGCCCCGTAGCCGGCCTGCGCGAACAGGCGGCGTGCATCGTCGGGGTCGTGCGGGATCGGCTGCAACTGCCGGTCGGCAGCCCACAGGACCGTCGGCAAGTCGGCGATCGCCGGCGCGTAGAGGTCGTGGGTCACGTCGGTGCGGAAGGCGGCCGCGTCGAGCGTCTCGGCGATCGCGCGACGCACGCGCACGTCGTCGGTCGGCCCGTGCGCCGTGTTCATCATGATCCCGTAGTAGGCGTTGAGCGGCGCGGTGGCGACATGGACGTGCGGGATGTTCGTCGCGCCGCCGGCCGCGTTGGCCGAGATTCCGATGACGCCGTCGAGCTCGCCGGTGCGCAAGCCGACGATCTGGCTGTTCTCGTCGGCGACGAAGCGCACGATCACGTGCGGGATCGCGGGCGCGCCGCCCCAGTAGGACGGGTTGGCGGCCAGCTCGAGGTGATCGCCGTGCACCCAGCGCACGAGACGATACGGCCCGGTCCCGATCGGCGCGCTGCCGATCGCGGAGCGCAGCAGCGCGCCGTGCAGCAGCGACGCCGGTGCGACGTAGTACGGCGCATCGCTCTCGGCGAACACGGTCCCGACGAACGGCGCGAACGGCCGCCGCAGGTGGAAGACGATCGTGAACGGATCGGGTGTCTCGACCCGGGTGACCTGATCGTAGCCGTGCCGCGTCTGCACCGGGTTGCGCGCGTCCATCACCGCGCGGAACGACGCCAACACGTCGGCGCTGGTGAAGGGATGGCCGTCGTGCCATCGCACGCCGTGCCGCAGCCGGTAGGTGATGCGCAGACTATCGGCCGAGATGCCGCCGTTGGCGCGGGTCGGGACCTGCACCGCGAGCGCCGGCACCGGCCGTCCTTGCTGATCGCACGCGATGAGCGGGTCGAACATCAAGCGTTCGACCTCGTTGTCCTGGATCGATTGCGCGAGGATCGGATCGAGCGCGTGCGGTTCGGTCGAGATCGCCAGTCGCAGCGTGTCGGCGGGCAGCGCCGGCGCCGCGCCGCCGCACCCGCTCAGCGCGAAGAGCGCGACGGAGAGAACAGCCCGGAAGACTCGCGGATGTTGTACAAGACGCGTGCGTCTCGATGCAGCCACGCTAATGATGTTTGAGGGAAGCAACGATCGGTCCCAAGTACGTTCCCAGCGCAAAGGCTCCGATGACCAGCGCGGCCATGACGCTAAGGAAGCCCCAGAGTTGCTTCGGGCGCATGCCCATAAGCAGCTCTCGTATCGTTAATTCGTCGATCTCCTTTGGGGACGGTTCCGAGGCAGAATTGGACTTCTCACTTTGCCCCGATTCAAGCTTCTTTTTCCAACTGGCGAGCACGCCATTGAATTCGGGTGTCGAGAGAGACGAAGGAATTGGATTCAACCGGAGTACGTACCAATCGTATCCACTCTCGAGCAAGCCGTCGGTTCGCAGGCGCTCGTCGACGATCACAAGCAGAGGCAGATTTCGGCTATACGACATCGATGCCTCGATCTGATTCCATGTTGTCGAAAGGCGAATTTCACCTATTGCGCGTTCGCGGCGGCCGCCCGGATTTTCGATTCCTGATGGGAAATAAAATCGTTCGAGCGCGACGACTACCGTGCCAACGCACGTGTCGAGACGATTGGTAATGGTCTTCAGCGGGGCGTCGGAACTGAAGGTGTTTCGGCCGACGCTGTATGTGAGGATTCCTTCACTGCGAAGTCGCTCTTCGAGCGCGTGCACGAATGCTTCTTGCTTCTCATCCACCGGCGTACCGAGACTCATAAAGACGTCCAACATAGAATTGTTATCTCCCCCAGTAACCCGTTTCGGGGCATTGTCAGCGTTCTATGAACTCGACTGGCTCAGTCGGGCTCGCCGTAGAGCGGGTGAGCGTCGAACTCGCCGCGATGCAGGTAGTCGACGCCGTCGAACCAGGCCGGACGCGACCCGCCGGCGAGCCAGTAATCGAACCACTGATCGAGGTGCACGGTCCACCACTTCTGCTGCTCGCGGCCGCGCAAGTTGTGGTCCTCGCCGTCGAAGGAGAAGAGGAACGCGATCTTGCCCAGCCGCCGCATCGCGGTGATGTACTCGATGCCCTCGAACTGCGGGACCGCGCCGTCCAAGTCGTTGTGGATCGTCAGGTAAGGCGTGGTGACGTTGCGGATCCCGAACAGCCCCGAGTTCTGCAGGTAGAGGTCGGGCCGGTCCCACGGCGTCGCGCCGATGCGCGACTGCGTGTGCTCGTACTGCGATTCGCGCACGACCCCGCTCTCCAGACGAATCCCGCCGTACGCGCTGAACATGTCGTCGACCGCGGCCCCCGCTTCGGCGGCCCGGAAGCGATGCGTCTTGGTGAGCAGGTAGTTGATCTGGTAGGCCGCCCACGAGTGCCCGGCGATCCCGACCCGCGTCGGATCCACGTAGCCGGTGCGCACCGCCGCGTCGACCGCGGGCAAAATCGAATCGACGGCGCTGTCACCGGGATGACCGTCGCGGTACGCGATGTCGGGCAAGAGCACGACGTAGCCGCGCGAGACATAGCGGGTGAAGTTCGGGCTCGTTCCCGGCGCCGGCGAATAATACGTATGGAACATATCGGCCCACTTCTCGTAGAAGTAGACCAGCATCGGCGCCTTGCGATCGGCGCGCAGCCCGTCGGGGACGAGCATCACCGCGCGCAGCGGCGTCCCGTCACGTGAGGTGAAGCTAACGAGCCGCTCGGTGCCCCAGCGGTACTTCGCCTGCTGCGGATTCGCGTCGGTCACCTGGACCGCATGCGCGAAGGTCCCATCAGAGGCCCACAGGTTGCGGTAGTCGCGGAACGTCTCACGCGAGAAGACGTCGCGATCGGCGTGGCGCGCGCGCAAGGGTGGCCGGCCGAGATCGTGCAGCGGCGCGGTGAACACGTTGCGGCTGCCGTTGACGACCGCGTCGACCTTGAGCAGCGTGACCGGCGTTCCGCCTCGCGCCGCGACCTGCGCGTACCCACTCGCGTAGCTGCGATCGTCGAGCAGCGAGAGCAGGATCGGTTTGGCGGGATCGTACGCGGTCGCGTCGACGTCCGGCTGCACCGGACTGTAGACGGTATGCGTGCGCGTGCCGGCGCCGTCGGTGAGCGAGCGCACCGCGCCGGTCTCGGGATCGGCCAGCCACACGTCGTAGCGGTCGTAGAGCAGCACCGCGCGGTCGTCGGCGAGCCAGCCGCCGTTGCCGTACGGCTGCGGCGGCATCGGGTGGTCGTCCTCGCGGAACCAGAAGTCGATCGGCGCGTGCGCGCCGAGCACGACTTCGTGCCCGTCGGCGGTGCGGACCGACACCCAATGGCGCGACTGCTCGTCCCAGCGGATCACGTAGCGACCGGCTGGCGAGAGCTCATCGTCGAGCGCGTCGCGTGCGATCAAGCGGCGCGAGCCGTCCGTGAGCGAGATCGCCCAGAGATTCCAGGCGTCTTCGCCGGCCCACGATTTGGCGCGGCGGTACGGGCGGTCGTCCGCGCCGAGCGCGATGGTCGGGTTCTCGTTGGTGGTGACGATGCGTTGCGCGGGCGAGCCGAGCTGGACGAAGCGCGCGCTCGCGAGCGTATAGACCGCCGCGTAGGTGCGCTTGCGTTCCTGGTCGGCATCGTGCTTCTGTTGCGACTGCAGGATGTCGTCGCTCCACGCCCACTCGTCGACCTTCATCGGCTCGGGCGTCCCCGACGGCAGCGGCGTCGGGGCCGGTGCGGTACCGAAGAAGACGCGCGCGCCGTCGTGCGAGAACGTCACCGTGCCGTTGGCGTTCGGCGTCGTCGCGCTCGGCATTCCCGGCGTGGTTACGTCGGCGGCGAGTGTCGCGACGGGCGTGGCGGCACGCAGGTCGACGGTGTAGAGCGCGTCGTGCGGAACGTCTTGCGCGTAGGTCGCGCTATCGCTGAGGAACGCGAGGGTGCTGCCGTCGCGGGCGAGCGCGAGCCGCCGATAGCGACCGGGTCCGGTCGAGACGTCGTACGTCTTCGTGTGCGCGACGTCGTAGACGTGGACGCCGTCGCCTTTGCCGTCCTTCGTCTCGGTCGCGTACGCGACGAAGCGGTCGTCGTCGGAGATCGCGACGTCGGTCGCGTCGTGAGCGAGGACCGAGGTGCCGGCGACCAGATCGCGGATCGTCAGCGTCGCGCCGGGTTCCTTCGTTTTGTCAGCCTTCGGCGCGGGTGTCGGCGAGGGCGTCGGGCCGGGCGACGCGCCGCCCGGCGTCGAGGTCGGCGGCGCGCTCGGATGCGTCGTCGGTGCCGGTGACGGCGAGGGCGGCGGCTCGGCGCGATACGCGATCACCGGCCCCTCGTCGCGTGCGACCACGATCGTGTGGATGTTGTCGACGACCTCGGGCTCGCCGTTCGCGCGCAGGTCGAGGATGCCGACGCCGCTCTTCGGCAGTTGGCTTTCGGGCGTGTGCGCCTTCTTGGCGGCGTCGACGTCCTTTTTCGCCGCGACGTGCGTGTAGACGACGAACGTGCCGGCGGCCGCGAACGCCGGCGCGGCCCCCCGTGGAGCGCGCCGTTCCGCGCTGCCGTTGAGGTCGCGCACGACCAGCGTCGGATCGCCGTCCTCCGGCGTGAGTGCGTACGCGAGCCGAGCACCGTCATCGCTCAGGACGGGCGTGCGGATGGCGTTCCAGCCATCGTATGCGGTGTAGTCGAGCGGCAC
>JBEKAU010000137.1:0-6906 GCA_050015755.1 Vulcanimicrobiaceae bacterium
CGACGCAGGTCCAAAACGTCACCAGCAACTTCGGATTCGACGTCGCACGCCGCGGATCGGTCGCCGTCGTCAACACCGACGGCTCCTCGCCGCAGCTGGACATCTACCACAGCACCGGTTCGTCGACGCCGACCACGCCGACCGCGACGTTCACGAGCAGCAACTTCCCTCCCTCGACCTATGAGGCGGTCAACCCGTACATCAACGAAGCTGCACCGGTGACTGCCGTCCTCGACGACGATCGCGGCAAGGCGTTCGGCGTCGCCTATTCCGTGGGCCAACTCTCGGGCAGCGGCGCGCCCGACGAAATCGTCGTCGTTCCCATCGGCGGCGGCTCTGAGTCGGAGATCAACTCCGCCACAGCCGGCATCACCAGTCAGTATGTGCCGGACTACTACCCCGGCTTGATGACCTGGAACGCCGGGCGTCAGACGCTGATCTACGCCAACGCGCACAGCCTGGCGTCGAACACGATCCTCGAACTTCCGCGCAATGGAACGACCGGCGCGAGTCTCACCACCACGGGTGAGGAGACGGTTGCCACGGTCCCCGGTGAGCCCGTCTCCCTTGCCACATCGCGTGGCGGGAACTACGTCGCGGTCGCCTACGCGAACAACACGAACGAGACCCTGACGGTGTCGCTCTATGACAACAGCGGCACGACCGGCGGAAGCGGCTCCTGGACGCTGTTCTCGACCGCAACGGGAAGCGGCTCGTTGGGAAGCGAGAACTTCAGCCAGTTCACGACGATGCACTTCCTACCGAACGACGACCTCGTCGTCGCGAATACGTCGCCCGACGGTTCGGTGCAGCAGCTCTACGAGTTCGCGCCGTCCGGCGCGTCGGTCATCGGTGCGACGAGCATCTCCTCGACGACCGGCGCGAATTTCGACGTCAACGACGTCGCCGTCTCGTACTAGGTCGTTTTCGCGGCCCAGGCCGTGCAGTGGCCTTCCCAGTCGACCTGCGTCTGCAACACGCTGCACGTCCCGACGACACGCGTCTGGCGCGTGTAGTGCGCGCAGAAGAAGCACTTCTGCTTGCGATTGACGGTGGACTTCACGAAGTGGTACTGGACCTTCAAGGCGTCGATGCTCTGCGCGCGAGCCAGCACCGGGACCGCACCGACCAGCGCGGCCGGAAGCGCCGCGATGACGCGAAGTGCCGAGCGCCGAGTAAGGGCCTTCGGTAAGTCCATGAGTGAGTATCCTCCCGTAACGTGCGTCTTCTCCCTTCCAGCGCCCAGGTCCGCCACGCGACCGTGCGTTGGGAACCAAGGAGGCCGATTCCCAAGGGCGAACGACGACGACGAACGTCGCACCCCGGCTCCTCAGCCGAGGCGACGTTGTATGCGCCTTATCACCGGGGTGACAAGCGCAGGCAGCCTTTAACCGGGGAAGGTTCCATGCTCCGTCTTCGTCCGATTCTGGTCACTTCGTTTCTGGGCATGGGTCTCGCCCTCGCCGGATGCGGCGGCGGCGGCAGTCATGGAGCCGCGCTTCCCCCCGGCCAGTCACCCGGTGCCGGCAGCACGCCCTCGCCCTACAACGGCCAGACGGCCCAGGCGACGCTGACGGTGACCATCCCGGCACCCACCGGCTCGAGCGGATCCGCGACCACGCGCTCGCCGAAATACATTCCGGCCAGCGTCCGCTCGGTGTCCATCCTCGTTCTCGAGGTGGGTGGGACTCCCGTCGCCGACACCCCCGCCACAACGAACGTCACCCCGGGATCCGCCCCCTGCAGCACGGTAACGAGTGCCGACTACACCTGCACGATCACGGTGTCGTTACCTATCGGGACGGATAACGTTCAAATCGGTACCTACGACGCGATCAACGCCGGCGGGAACCTGATCTCACAGACGATCTACTCTGCGACCGTCGTCGAGGGGCACTCCAACACGTTCGGCTCCGCCGCGACGCCGATCACCCTGGACGCGAACCCCGGCACGATCTCGGTCGTCGCCCTGTCCGGGCCGACGGGCACGTACCCGAACTTCACGGCAAACGGCACCGGCTCGGAGACGTACACGATCAGCGTGGTCGACAAGCACGGCACCGCCTTCGGCAGCCAACCTGGCCAGCCGACGATGACCCACGCCTTCGCCACCGGCACGGGCGCGAGTGCGAGCATCAGTGGCTCGACCCTCACCCTCACGCCGCCCACCTCGGGCAACCCCAACGTCGTCGTCGACGCCGATCCGGCCGGGTCGAAGATCGTCAGCACCACGCTCAGTTCCTCGCCCGCAGCCGGCGCGACGAGCTTTACCGTTGCCTCGACGAGCAGCATGTTCGTCGGGATGAACCTCGTGCTCGACTACGAGACGTTCAGCGGCACGACGCTGATCCAAGAGACCGCCAAGATCACCAACATCAGCGGCAGCACGATCACCGTGTCGACTGGGCTGGCGCACGCGCATAGCTCGGGTGCGCAGGTGACCGCATACAGCGACAATCTTTCGCCGTCGACGGCGCCGTTCACCGTCACGATCGCGACGACGGTCATCGCACCGGTCGGCGAGAACGACAGCGCGTCCGGTTCGAAGGCGCTCGTCTACAACACCAGCTTCGCGTTGCAGACCGGGACCCTCACGAATTCGACGGCGACATACGATATCGCGCGGTTCGACACCGCCGATCAGCTCTTCATCGTCGACCAGAGCGTCGACACCGTGTACCGCTCGCAGTGGACCGCGGGGAGCGGCTTCGGCTCGGTCACGACCTACTCGGGCATCCCGGCCAACCAGCCAGGCAACGTCGCCTTCGACGTCTCGAGCAGCGGCGCGGTCGGGGTGGAGAACTTTTCGGGCGAGACGCCGCAACTCGACGCGTACGCGGCCGGGAGCAGCAGTGGTCCGACGGCGTTCACGACCAGCACCCTCTCGCCGGGCACGTGGAACACGGGCGTCGATGAGGGCTTCCCGACGATCGCCGTGCTCTCCGACACGTCGGGGAACGCCTTCGGCTACGCCTACTCGGTCTGGGACACGACTGACACCTCGCACGACCAGATCGTCGTGACCAGCGGGACCTCGGAGCAAGATATCAACAGCAGCGCGATCGTGAGCGAGTTTGCGAACGACCCGACCGTCGGCGTCATGGCCTGGGACGTCGGCCTGCAATCGCTGTTCTACGCGAACAGCGATACCGGCAGCGGCTCGACCTACGCCGTCCTCGAGTTCCCGCGCAACGGCACGACCGGCGCGACCCTCTCGACCTCACCGACCACGATCGCTAGCGTGGCGGGCTACCCCCAGTCGATCGCCTCCTCGCAGGGAAGCGGCGATTACGTGGCCGTCGCTTGGGGCAACAGCGCGGGTGGCACGACGATCTCGATCTACTTCTACAATGGCTCGACCTGGTCGCTGACCGGCACGATCAACAACAACGGAACGACGATCGACTACTTCACCTCGATGCACTTCATCCCGAGCGGAAACCTCATCGTCTCCAACAGCGACAGTGCCGGCGATGTCGCTCAGCTCATGCAATTCACCACCGCCGGCTCGCAAGTGGGCAGCACCTACAGCGTCGTCAGCGACTTCGGCGGCACCTACACCATCAACGACGTCGCCGTTTCCTACTGATCATCGTTCGACCCGCGCGAGCCGGCTTCGGGCACCGGCTCGCGCGCCCGTCCCTGGTTCCTCGTCCCGCGAGAACGCAGACCATACGACCACTCCCTCTCCGGCGAAAGGTTTGTAGCGGATGAGTCAACCCTATCTCGGCAGCATCATGATGTTCGGTGGGAACTTCGCGATCCGAGGCTGGCAGATGTGCAACGGCCAGACGCTCTCGATTTCCTCGTACACGGCGCTGTTCTCGATCATCGGGACCTACTACGGTGGAAATGGCGTCTCGACGTTCCAGCTCCCCAACATGCAGAGCCGCGTGCCGCTGCATCAGGGGACGGGCCTGGGGCTCTCGACGTACGTCATCGGCGAGACCGGCGGGACCGAAAACGTCACGTTGCTCTACAACAACATGCCCGTCCACACGCACACGGTGAACGCCGTCAGCGGGCTGGCCGATAAGATCACGCCCACCGGCAACCTGCTGGGCGCGGAAACGAACGGGTCGAAACCGGAAATCTATTCCGCCTCGACTGCGAACACGACCATGAACGCCAACATGATCGGCACCGCGGGCGGTAACGTGCCGTTCCCCGTCTTGCAGCCGTACTTGTGCGTCACGTTCCTGATCGCCATGGTCGGCATCTTCCCTTCGCGGAACTAGAGAGGACGGTTCATGTACTATCCTCCCTACCTCGCGACGATCGGCATGTTCGCCGGCAACTTCTCCGTCTACGGCTGGCAGTTGTGCAACGGGCAGACGCTCGCGATCCAGACGAACACCGCGCTGTTCTCGATCATCGGAACGTACTACGGCGGGAACGGCGTCCAGACGTTCCAGCTGCCGAACCTGCAGAGCCGTTTTCCCCTGCATCAAGGAACCGGGTTGGGCCTCTCGACCTACACCATCGGCCAGTCAGGCGGCAACGAGAACGTCAGCGTACTCCTGAACAATCTCCCCAGGCACACGCATCAGGCCAATGCCTACAGCGGGCTGGCCAATAAGAACACGCCGACCGGCAATGTGCTGGGCGCGGAAACGACCGGGACGAAGCCGGAGATCTACTCCGCCTCCACGTCAAATACCACCATGAATCCAACGATGCTTGCCAATGCCGGCGGCAACGTACCGACGGCGATCCAACAGCCGTACCTGTGCATCTCCTTCGAAATCGCGCTGGTCGGCATCTTCCCCTCGCGCAACTAAGGGCGGCGTGCCGTCGATTCACGTTCGCGCAGAGCGCGTCGGGCTACGCCCGGCGCGCTCTTCAGCTTCGCAGCAGAAAACTGCGCTGGAGCAGCGCGATCGTATTGCCCTCGGAGTCCTTCGCGAACCCGAAGCGGCCGACGGCGGCGATGTCGTTGACCTTTGCCACCTGGCCCTCGTTCATCGAGAGGGTGGTCATCACGTCGTCGATCCACTCGACTTCGATCGACGGCGCGGGCGTCTTCACGACCTCGTCGCGCTGCACGATCGCCGCATCCCAGCCCGGACCGTCCAATTGCGCGGAACTCACGACGATGTACGGCACCGGTCCCGGCGTCGCGCGCAGTTCCCAGCCGAAGACCTCGCTGTAGAACACCGTCGCGCGGATCACGTCGTCGGCCGGAAGGTGGAGGTTCAGGAACGACCCCACGCCCGTCTCGCTGGCCCCCAAGCGCACGCCCTCACGCTCCATCAGCGCGATCGCGTTGCCCTCGGTGTCGCGCGCGTAATGAAACGCGCCGCTGGCGCCGGGACCCGGATTGCCGCCCAGGCGCTCGAGCCGCGCCAGCGTCCCCGTGAGGTCGTCGACGGCGAGGACCGGGATCGCGCCGCGCAGCTCCTCGGTGCGCGCGATCAGCGCGCCGCCGACGCGGCGTCCGGTGCGTCCGGGGTCGGTCGCGTAGGGCGTGGGCGAGCCGTCGTCCCGGACGAGCTCCCAGCCGAAGACCTTGGTGTAAAACCCGGCCGCGCGCTCGAGGTCCCGCGCCGGAAGATGAAAGGCGACGATTCTCCCCACGCTGCGGTCTACGTCTTCGACGCCCGCCGTTACTGCTGCGCGGCCGCGAAGCGCACCGGATCCACCGTCGCGAGCACGTGCGGGCGCATCAGGTGTTCGAACCCGGGGACGATCGGCGAGCGCGCGACCACCGTGAACCCCAGCCGCTCGAGCAGCCGCAGGCTGCGCTCGTTGCCCACCAGCACGTGCGCCGACACCGAGGCGAGGTGCAGTTCCGCGAAACCGTACGCCAGCACCGCCGCGGTCATCTCGAAGGCGTAGCCCTTCCCTTCGTACGCGCCGTCGACCGAATAGTTGATCATGGCGCTGGGACCTTCGAACGTGAAGCCGCTCAAGGCAACGAAGCCCGCCAGTGCCTCGATCGTACTGTCGAACGCGAGGAACCCGACCGGCTGCCCCTCGTACCGCCAACGGTGATGCATCCCGATCCACTCGCGATGGACGGCCTCCTCGTCGGGCGGGACCGCGTCGAAACGCGCGAGCCGCTCGCCGTTGCGACGGTGATAGTCGCGCAGCAGCTCGACGTCGGTCATCGCGGGCTCGCGCAGCGTGAGCCGCGCCGTGGAGAGGGTCCGCACGCGGTCTGCCCAGCTAGTGCTCGACGAAGTCCGGGTAGTCGTGCTGGGCGAACGGGTCGTTGGGCGGCCAGAGCGGGATCTCTTCGTCCCACGGGGTGGACTCGCGCTGCGTCGGCGGCACCTCGGTCTGTTTGGCGACGTGGTGCAGCGTCACCAGCGTCTCGACGTGGCCGGTCTGCGGGAACATGTCGAACGGCTGCACGACACCCAGCTTGTAGCCGCGCCCGGCGAGATACGCCAGGTCGCGCGCCAGCGTCGCCGGGTTGCACGAGAGATACCAGATGTTGGGCACCGGGACCGACGCGATCGCGTCGAGCGTGGCGACGTCGCTGCCTTTGCGCGGCGGGTCGAGGAACACGATCTCGGCGGCCGCCAGCGCGTCCTTGCCCTGCTTGTTCACGACCGCGCCTTCGACCCGGCCCTCGACGAACGTGACCCGGTCGTCGACGGCGTTCAGGCTCGCGTTCTCGCGCGCCTCGCGCACCGCGGCCGGGTTCTCCTCGACACCGACGACCTGCGCGCCGCGCGAGGCGAAGTAGATCGCGAACGTCCCCGCCCCGCAATACAAATCGACGATCGTGCGGCCCGGCTTCACGCCGGGCGCGAGGAAGCGGAATATCCGCCCGACCATCTCGCTATTGACTTGGAAGAACGACGCCGGCGAGACGCGATAGCGCACGCCCTCGATCGTCTCTTCCATCTCGCGCTGACCCCACGCGTAGACCATCTTGCGGCCCAGGACCGCGTTGGC
>JBEKAU010000138.1:0-6900 GCA_050015755.1 Vulcanimicrobiaceae bacterium
CCCAACGTCGTCGCCGCACCGGCGGGCGAGAGCCTCGTGAGCTTGTTCGCCTCCGGAGGCATCGATGCGGCGTTCGCCGGTCGCGCGGGCCTCGGCCGTTCCGGACCGCCGAGCGAGAACTGGGAGTCGGCCGCGGCGGCGCCGGTGCCGCAAGCGCCCACGCCCCTCTTCGCCGACGCGGACCGTCTGGATCGGGAGTGGTTCGAACGCAGCGGGATCTATCCGATCCACGGTGTGGTCGTCGTCAAGGACGCGGTCCTGCGATCCGATCCCGCGATCGCCGGCGAACTCGTCCGCGTCTTCACCGCCGCGAAGGAATGCTACCTCGGCGAGTTGGACGCGCGCGGCGCGCAGACCGAGGACGATCGCAAGTGGGCCGCCCTGCGCACGGTCATCGGCGGCGATCCGCTGCCGTACGGCATCACCGAGAATCGAGCGACGCTCGACGCGATCGTCGACTATGCGGTCGACCAGCAGATCCTTTCCGCGCCTCTCGCCTCAGCCGACCTCTTCGCCCGCACGTAAGACCGGGAGGGACCAGCCTTGGAAATCATCGACATTCACCCGCACGTCATCTCGGCGGACACTGCGCGCTATCCCTACGACCCGGTCGGTGGGAAGATGTCCGACTGGGCGAAGGAGCGGCCCGTGACCTGCGAAGAGCTGCTCGCGTTCATGGATGCGGCCGGTATCGGGCGCGCCGCGATCGTCCACTCGTCGACCACGTACGGCTACGACAACAGCTACGCCGCCGACTGCGTCGCGGCCCATCCCGAGCGCCTGGCCTTCGTCGGTGCCGTCGACGTGCGGGCGCCGGACGCCCCCGAACGCATCACGTACTGGGTTCGCGAGCGCGGGATGGCCGGCTTGCGCATCTTCGCCGCAGGCAGCACGATGGACGAGAATTCGGGCGAGTGGCTCGACGACCCGAAGACCTTTCCGGCCTGGGCGTGTGCGCGCGATCTCGGCATCTCGGTCTGCGTGCAGATGCGGGCCAAGGAATTCCCGCGCCTGCGCACGCTGCTGGACCGTTTCCCAGAGATCAAGGTGCTGATCGACCACTTCGCGCACGCGCCGACCGCGGATGGACCTCCGTACGAGCAGGCGCGGGAGTTTTTCGACTTGGCGAAGCGCCCGAACGTCTACTTGAAACTCACCGAGCGCGTCTTCACCAATACCACCAAAGGCAACGCGACGACGGAATCGTTTCTCCGGCGAACCGTCGCCGAATTCGGTTCGGATCGCATCGCGTGGGGCTCGAATTTCCCCGCCTCCGAGGGATCGCTGCAGGAGTTGCTCGATCTCGCCGTGCGCGGAATCGCCTTCTTGCCGGAGAGCGACCGCGCGGCCATCATGAGCGGGACGGCGCGGACGCTCTACCCGGTCTTGGACTGACGATGGCGGCCAACGCGACGGTCCTCCGGACTGCCCTCGATACGTACGGACACACGCAGGCCATCAAAGACGGCACGCTCTCGTCGCCGCGGCTGGCCTTCGATTTCGTCGACGTCAATCCCATGCACGACGCCTTCGCGCCCATGGTGCGGACGGGAGCATTCGAGCTCTCGGAGATGGCCATCGTGACGTTCCTGCAAGCCTTCGCGTTCGACAAACCGATCGTGCTGCTCCCGATGGTGATGCTCAATCGCTTCCATCACGGTTCGATGGTGTGCCGTACCGGTTCGGCCATCGCGTCGGTCGAGGACCTCGCGGGAGGTCGCATCGGCGTGCGCGCGTACACGCAGACGACGGGCGTGTGGGTGCGCGGTATTTTACGCGACGAGTACGGCCTCGACCTGAACGCGATCACGTCGGTGACGACGGAGGGCGGACACGTCCTCGAATATGCCGACCCGCCCAACGTCGAGCGCGTGCCCGAGGGCAAGACGTTGAAAGAGATGCTGCTCGCCGACGAGATCGATGCGTGGATCCCGGGGAGGAACATCCCGAATATCCCGGAGATTCGTCCCGTGATCGCGGATCCCGACCGCGCCGCGCAACGCTGGTTCGAACGGACGCGAGCCTTGCCGATCAACCACATGGTGGTGCTGCGGCGGGACGTCCTCGATCGCGACCCTTGGATCGGCGAGGAGCTGGTCGCGCTGTTCGCGCGAGCGAAGGCGGGCCATATCGAGCGGCTCGAACGAGCGGGCCCGTCCGGCCCCGCGGAGGTCTACCAGCGCGAGCTCGTACGCGCGGGCGTCGATCCGTTGCCGTTCGGCGTCGAGGCGCTGCGCCGGCCGCTCGAGATCGTGATCGCGCACGCGTATACGCAGCGCCTCATTCCGCGCCAATATGCGGTCGACGAGCTGTTCGACGAGCGCGTCCGCATGTAGCAGGCCGGAGCGCGAGGGCGCCTAGAGGGCGGTGGATGCCAGGATGGCGATGATGAACGTCACGCCGAAGAAAACCCAATACGCCCGCACGTCGACCTTTCCCGTGATCGCGGTCCGCAGAATGAGCCGCTGCGAGCCCCAGATCAGCGCGAGGACGGCGAGGGCGAAGATCGGAAAGCCGGCGCCGTGTCCGCGGCCCGGCACCGCGTGCGTCGCGAGCACCCAACCGATCACGAGCAAGAGCACTGCCGTGAACACCTGCGAGGCGGGAAGGATCCAAATCGCCGGGCGCGGGCCGTAGTTGTCCGGTACGCCGTTCAGGGCGACATGGATCGGCACGCGACCCGGCAGGCTGCCGTACCGCAACGCCGTCTCTACGATCGTGGCGAGGACGATGACGGTCCCGACGATGAGCGCGATCTCGGTCAGCACGTTAGCGTTCGCTATCGAGCATCGCCATCTGCGCCGGGACGTACCGGTCGCCGGCGGCGGCGCCTTTGGGGACGGCGTGCTCGATCGCGGCGAGGTCGTCGGGTGAGAGCAGCACGTCGAGTGCGCCGAGCGATTCAGCCAGCTGGTCGCGTCGGCGCGCGCCGATCACGGGGATGATGTCTTCGCCTTTCGTCATGACCCAGGCGATCGCGATCTGCGCGACCGTGACGCCCTTGTCGGTCGCGATGCGGCGCAGCGCGTCGACGAGTTCGAGGTTCTTCTGGGCGTTCTCGCCTTGGAAGCGCGGGCTGTGGGCGCGAAAGTCGCCTGTGGCCGACGCGTCGGCCTTCCAATGGCCGCTGATGAGGCCGCGGGAGAGGACACCGTAGGCGGTGATGTCGATGCCCAGGCTGCGGCAGGTCGGCAGGATCGCGTCTTCGATGCCGCGCGAGATCAGCGAGTACTCGATCTGCAGATCGCAGATCGGATGCGTCGCCGCTGCGCGGCGAATCGTATCGGCGCCGGCCTCGGAGAGGCCGACGGCGCGCACGTAGCCGGCCTGGATCATCTCGGCGATCGCACCGACGGTTTCTTCGATCGGTACGTTGGGGTCGACACGCGCGGGCCGGTAGACGTCGATATACTCCACATCCAGGCGCCGCAACGTATAGGCGAGGAAGTTCTTCACCGCCGCCGGTCGCGCATCGTATCCGGACCAGCCGCCGGCCGGGTCGCGCAACGCGCCGAACTTCACGCTGATCACCGCACTCTCGCGCTTGCGGCCGTGCAGCGCCTCGCCGATCAGCAGCTCGTTGTGCCCCATCCCGTAAAAGTCGCCGGTGTCGAGCAACGTGATCCCGGCGTCGAGCGCAGCATGGATCGTGGCGACGCTCTCCGCACGATCCGCCGGCCCGTACATCCCCGACATCCCCATGCACCCGAGTCCCATCTCCGAGACCAACGGCCCGCTCGCACCCAGTTGACGGTAGTCCATGCAGCGCGGCTTCGACGGCGAACGGAACGCTCCGTCCGCCGTCGTGCGCGTTGCGGTCAGTTGTAAACGTACTGGATCTTCGCGCTGGCGTTGTTGCCGAAGATGTACAACACATCGCCGTAGCCGACGTTGTACGTGCCCCCGCCTTGCGGCACGTTCGTTTGGCCGCCGCCTTGATGGTAGATCGTCACCGCGGTCGGGGCGGGATTGCCGGCGGCGTAAACCAACTGCACGCTGCCGCTTTGCGGGAACGTGAAGAGCGAAATCCCGGGCGCGTAATTGGGTGAGTAGAGCGTCACGCCGGACGCCGCGAGGTCGAGACCGAGTTCTTTGAGGTCGGTGGTTGCGGTTGCCATGAGGGAGCCCTCCGTCGATTGTGGGCGGACTCCGAGGGCACGCGGGAAGAAACGCTCCGTTCGTTCCGACCACACCCGTCCTCGGAAACGTCCGGTCGCCTCGGAGAGGCGACGAAGCGTTGTTCGGAGGCTGGAAACGCAAACCCCGCTATCGAACCGGTGTTCGAAGTGGAGCAGATGTTGGGCGAGTTTCACCCGCTCGTCGGGGAGTGGTTTGCGGAGCGCTTCGGGCAGCCGACCGAGCCGCAGGTGCATGGCTGGCCGCTCATCCGGGCGGGCCAAGACGTCCTCATTTCCGCCCCCACCGGGTCCGGCAAGACGCTGGCCGCCTTCACGCTGTGCCTCGACGAGCTGGTCCGTGAGGCCGCTGACGGGACGCTGCCCGACGAGGTCGTGGCGGTCTACGTCTCGCCGCTCAAGGCGCTGACCAACGACGTCCGGATCAACCTCGAGACACCGCTGGCCGAACTGCAGGCGCGTGGCGCCGCGCGGGGACTTCCCCTGACCGCGATTCGCACCGCGGTCCGCACCGGCGACACCCAGACCGTCGATCGGGCCCGGATGCTGCGCAAGCCGCCGCACATTCTCGTCACCACGCCCGAGTCGCTGTTCATCCTGATGACGGCCGAGAAGTCGCGCGCGGTGCTGCGCCACGTGCGGACCGTCATCGTCGACGAGATCCACGCGCTCGCCGCCGACAAGCGCGGCTCGCACCTCGCCCTCACGCTGGCGCGTCTCGACGCGCTGGTGACGAGCGAAGGTGGGAAGAAGCCGCAGCGCATCGGCCTCTCCGCGACGGTCCGGCCCTTAGAGGAAGTCGCGCGGTTCCTCAGCCCGACCGCGCAGGTCGTCAACGTCGGTGACCGCCGCCCGATGACGCTGAGCGTCCAGATCCCGCAGAGCGACGAGCTGGGCCCCGTCGCGAGCGGCGAGATGTGGGCCGAGCTGTACGACACGATCGCGCAGTGGATCGGCGAGCACCGTACGACGCTGATCTTCGTCGCCACCCGGCGCGCGAGCGAACGGGTCGCCTTCGCGCTGACCGAACGGCTGGGCGAAGGGATGGTGCTGCCGCATCACGGCAGCCTCTCGCGCGAGAAGCGCTTCGAGGCCGAGCAGAAGCTGAAAGCCGGCGAGTTGCGCGCCGTGGTCGCGACGGCCTCGCTGGAGCTGGGAATCGACGTCGGCGCGATCGACCTGGTCGTGCAACTCGGCTCGCCGCGCGCGATCGCCACCGCGCTGCAGCGCATCGGCCGCTCCGGTCACTGGATCGGCGCGCGGCCCGAAGGCCGCCTCGTCGCCACCACCCGCGACGAACTGCTCGAATGCGCCGCGCTGGTGCGCGCGATGCGAACCGGTGCGATGGACGCGCTGACGATCCCGCCTGCCCCGCTCGACATTCTCGCGCAACAGATCGTCGCCGCGAGTGCCGCCGAAGAGTGGAGCACCGATGCGCTCTACGCGATGGTGCGCACGACCTACCCATATCGCGACCTGGCGCGCAAGGACTTCGACGACGTCGTCACTATGCTGGCCGACGGGATTGCCTCCTCGCGCGGTCGCAGCGGCACCTACCTGCACTACGACCGCGTCAACGAGCGTCTGCGTGGCCGGCGCGGCGCGCGCATCGCCGCCATCACCAGCGGCGGGGCGATCCCCGAAACCGCCAACTTCAACGTCATCGCCGAACCCGACGGCCACCTGGTCGGGACGCTCGACGAAGACTTCGCGGTCGAGAGCATGGCCGGCGACGTCTTCTTGCTCGGCACGACCTCGTGGCAGATCCGCCGGGTCGAGAACGGCGTCGTCCGTGTCGTCGACGCCCACGGTGCGCCGCCGTCGATCCCGTTCTGGAACGGCGAAGGCCGCGGCCGCACCGTCGAATTGTCCTTCGAAGTCTCGGACGTGCGGCGCGCGATCGACGAGCGCAACGACGCCGACGCGGTTGCGTGGCTGCAGCAAGAATGCGCGATGGACCGCCCCGGCGCGGAGCAGGCCGTCACCTACGTGCGGGCCGGCAAGGCGATCCTGGGCGTCGTTCCGACCGACACGACGCTCGTCGCCGAGCGCTTCTTCGACGAAGGCGGCGGGATGCAGCTGATCCTGCACACGCCGTTCGGCGCGCGCATCAACCGCGCGTGGGGCCTGGCGCTGCGCAAGAAGTTCTGCCGCTCGTTCAACCTCGAGCTGCAAGCCGCCGCCACCGACAACGGCCTGGTGCTCTCGCTGACCGATCAGCACGCCTTCCCGCTCGAGGTCGTGTGGGAGTATGTCAAGTCGGCGAGCGTCGAAGAGACGCTGCGCCAGGCGCTGCTGACGGCGCCGATGTTCGGCGCGCGCTGGCGCTGGAACGCGACGCGGGCGCTGGCGATCCTGCGCTGGATGGGCGGCCGCAAAGTGCCGCCGCAACTGCAGCGGATGCGCTCCGACGATCTGCTGGCCGCGTGCTTCCCCGATGCCGCCGCGTGCCAAGAGAACATCACCGGGCCGATGCGCATCCCCGACCACGTGCTCGTCAACGAGACGATGGCCAACTGCCTGCACGAGGCGATGGACATCGACGGCCTGATCGCGATCTTGCGCAAGCTCGAGGCCGGTGCGCTGCGGACGGTCGCGGTCGATACGCCCGAGCCCTCGCCGTTCTGCCACGAGATCCTCAGCGCGAACCCGTACGCCTACCTCGACGACGCGCCGCTCGAAGAGCGCCGCACGCGCGCGGTGACGCTGCGCCGCACGATCCGCACCGACCTCGACGGCAGCGGGATCCTCGATCCGGCCGCGA
>JBEKAU010000139.1:0-6898 GCA_050015755.1 Vulcanimicrobiaceae bacterium
ACGAAGTTCTTCTACACTGGTATAGGCCGGTATTTATGCTAGTATTCGCACTACCACCCTGCGGCCAGTGACCGCCCCGACGGTCCAGCGCGAGGCACTCGGCGCCTTCCTGCGTTCTCGACGCGAGCACATCGAACCACGTGCAGCCGGGCTTGCGCCCGGCCGTCGCCGACGCACACCGGGGCTGCGCCGCGAGGAGGTGGCGCAGCTTGCCGGCGTGAGCGTTACCTGGTACACCTGGCTCGAGCAGGCGCGCGACATCGGCGTCAGTCGCGAGGTCATCGACGGTCTGACATGCGCGCTGCAGCTCTCGACCGTCGAACGCACGCACCTCTTTACGTTGGCCGGCCTTGCTCCGCCGGGACCCGTCCAGGCCGCAACGGTCGTCGACCCGGCACTCGAGCGGCTCGTGCACGCGCAGTCGCCCCATCCGTGCTACGTGATGGATGCGTGGTGGAATCTGCTCGCGTACAACACCGCCTATGCGGCGTTAGCCGGCGACATCGAGGCGCGCAGCCCTGAGCAGCGCAACGTCTTGTGGCTGACGTTTACCGGCGCGCCCATCCATGACGAGTGGGCCGCGCACGGGCATCGGCTGGTAGGCCAACTGCGCGCGAACCTCGCGCGTTTTCCGCACGATGCCCGCGGTCCCGCGCTCGTCGAGTCGTTGCTCGCCGCCAGTCCGGCATTTGCGCAGCTCTGGCGTGCGCACGTCGTCCAGGAGTTCGAAGGCGCGAGCAAACGGCTCACGCACCCGACGCTCGGTGCGTTGACGTTCGATACCGTCAAGCTCGTGACGCCGGGCGACGAGTCTCTCGCCCTCTTGGTATTGCTCCCGGCCGATGACGCGACGGCAGCGAAGCTCCCCGCGCTCGCGCGTTAGCGGCCGGCGTGGGGCGCCGCCGTGCTACGCAGCAGGGCGCGCAGCGCGGTCTCTTGCCAGGCGGTGATGTGTCCGCCGGTATCGGCGTCGAGCAACGCGAGCCATTCGCGGCGCGCGGCTTCGACTTCGCCGCGACGCACGAGTTGGGTCGCGGTGGCGAGTTCGCTCGGCGTGCACAGGCCGACGGCGGTCGGCTCGCCGCCGTCGTAGGCGGCTGCGTCGCCGAGCGCGATCTGCCACTGCGCGCGTGCGCCGGCGACGTCACCTGAACGATAGAGGCGTACACTCAGCGGCAGGCGCGCGTAGCCGTCGACCCGCACTTGCGGCATCGCGACGCCCGCGGTCAGCGCGGCGCGAAACTCGCGCATCGCGTCGAACTCCTGGCCATGCGCGTCGAAGTACCAGGCGCGCGCGAGGTGATACGCGAGCGACTCCTTCCCGCCCAGCAGCCGGGTCTGCTCGGCGCTCGTCGCCGGATCGTCGGGAGGCGCGAAGTGCGCCGCGAGCGGCGGACACCGTTGCGGCGCCGGCGTCGGGACGGCCAAGGCCAGCATCGTCGCGAGTGCGGCGATCGGGAGCATCAGTTCGGGCGCCGGGTCAGGTGCCAAAAGCCGCAGTAGCGGCACTCATACGAGTACAGCGCGTTGCCCATGCCGTTCATCAGCGCGTGCGCATGGGCATCCGCTTCGCTGGAGTACTGCTGTTTCGAGGTGCACGAGCGTGCGACGTCGGTGTCGATCCACGCGTCGGTGCGGGCGCGGTCCTTGAGGTACCACGCCATGAGCGGGTCCGGCGCCGCGCCGCGTGCCTTTTGCGGCCGGTACCGGCGTCCCATCAGGGCGACGGTGTCTTCATCACCTGCGGCAGGTCCGGCAGCCGCTTGGGATTGATGGTCGCCAACGGCGCGGCCGCGGACGCGGGCGGCGGTGTTGCGGCGCTGGGGCCGTGCTGCGCCTTCTGCGCGTTCTTGCGGGCGACGGCCATCATCACGTTGGCGGCACCCGGCGCGTTGGCATTGACGCCGCCCGGGTGGAGGATCTCGACGTTGCGCCGGATGCGCGCCGTCTGCGGGTTGTAGTCGTAGGTGACGCGATAGACACCGGCGATCGCCTTGTTGTCCGCGGTGCGAATGAACATCTGCAGCGCATTGCCGTAGGTGTGCGCGTTGTAGGCCGCGTCGGTGCTCGGCTTACCGGAGCGCACGCGCGTGACCTGGCCGTACTTGTTGATCTCGACGACCCACTCCGTATGCAGCGGCTTCTTCGGCAGCAGCGATTTGGGTTGGACCGATTCGACGTTGACGCGCGTCGGCGCGGGGGCGGGGGTGGCCGCGAAGGCGGCGGTCCCCGTCACTGCGAGCAGCGCGAGGGTCAGGGTGGCCAGGCGCACGGATCAGTTCCTCGAGAGGGCCGCGAAGACAGCGCCGCAGGACGCGCAGGCGACGATCACTTGAAACGTCGACCAGCGGTCGCGCTCGTCGGCGGAACGGCGGTCCGCATCGGCGGTACCGCAGGAACGGCAGCGGGTCGAGGTATGGTTCCTCGCCGAGCTTTCATCAGCCACCGTCACCGTGTTCCCGGATTTCCCGCCGACTACCTCGGCCGCGGGACGGCTTCCGCGCGTCGCCGAACGCCATCTCCCAGCGATGACCCTTCTCCGCGCGGCGGCGCTCGCCGCGTCTCTCTGCCTGATCGCGGCCGCCTCGCCGTCTCCCGCCCCCGTGACGAGCCAGCCTTTCCGCGGGTTGGGTGACGTCCAGGTCCTCGACGCCCGGATCGTCCCGACCGCCGATGCCTCCGCACAGACCGGCGGGGGAACGCTCGACTATGTCGTCGCGCGGGTCGAGTTCACCAACGATCTCGGCCATCCGGTGATCCCGCAGGTCGGCCGGTTCTTCCTCATCGATCGCAGCGGCAACCGCTATCAGGCCACCGATCGCGGCTCGTCCGCGCTGCTCGGCATCGCGAATTCGCATCAGCCGCTGCTCGCGAACGAGAAGCGCGACTACGTCCTCGGCTTCCGCACCGCGGACCCGACGATCGCCGGGACGATCGAGTACGATCCTTGATGCGCGCGACCTTCGCCGCGCTGCTCGCGCTCGTGCTGAGCGCCTCGGTGCTCGTGCCGGCCCGCGCCGCGCGCCCCTTGCCGGACTCCGGTCAGTGGGATCGCACCTTCGCGCTCTACGCGCGCGACGTCGCAGTGCCGTGGAAGCGCATCTCGGTACGACTCGACACGTATAGCGGCGCGCCGGTCGACTTCGCTGCCTACGACGTCGACCCGGCCGACGTCATCATCGCCGGCGGCTCGCGTTCGCGCCCGCTCGACACGACGCATCGCACGCCGGTCGCGCGCTGGCGGTTCACGCCGCCGGCCGGCTTACGCTACACCCCGAACGACGTCGAAGTGCCGTTGCAGAATCGCGAAGGTTTCTACGTCATCGAAGCGCGCCGCGGCGACGCGGTGCAACAGACGTGGATCGACGTCACGCGCGTCGGCCTGCTCACGAAGGAGTCCGCCGGCGGCATCCTGCTCTACGGCGCGGATCTGGGGACCGGGCGTGGCCTAGCGGGCATGCGCATCACGTATCTGGCGGGCGGGACGCTCGTCTACGGCAAGACCGACGGACACGGCATCGCACGCTGGAGCGGCGCGAGCCGGCCGCGCTTCGCGCTCGCCGAGTGGGGTCACAGCAAGACGTTCGTCTCGTTCTTGCCGCAGCCGCCGGTGCCGTCGGTGCTGGTCGGCGTGCGCACCGACCGCGGCGACGTGCGCGCCGGCGAACCGTTACGCGTGTTCGGCTTTGCGCGCCGTCGCGTCGGCACCGCCTACCGTCCGGCGATCGGCGACGCGCGCGTCGCGCTGCTCGCGCACGGCCGTCTTTTGGCGGTCAGCACGGCGCGGCTCGACGCGGCGGGCGCGTTCGGTGTCGACCTCGCCGTGCCGGCCGATGCGCCGGCCGGCGACGCCGCGGTGCTCGCGACGGCCGCCGGCGCGAGCGGCGGCGCGGCTGTTCACGTCGACGGCATCGGTGCCGACGTCGCGCTCGCGATCAGCGCGGCGTGCGGCGGTCCGTGCCCGGCGGCGGCGTCGTTCCCGATCGCGATCACCGCCAAGCGCCTCGACGGGACGCCGGTCGCCGGGCGCGACGTGCGCGTGCAGATCGTGCGTTCCCCGCACATCCCGGCGCCGGGAACGCCGGATACCGGCGGCGGCTGGGCGACTACGCAGATCGAAGACATGCGGTTGACGACGGACGCGGCCGGCCTTGCGATGGCCACGATCCCCGGCCCGACCGACGGCCTGGCTTCGACGTACGGGGTGCTTGCGACCAGCGGCACCGCGACCGCGTCGACCCGCATCGTCACGCCGACCGCGTCGGTCGCGCTGGCGATTACGCCCGAGCGCACGCAGCTCGCGCTCGAGGAGCCGGCGGCGTTCGACATCCGCGGCTTCGACGCGGCCGACGGCCGGCCGGCCGCCGGCCTCGCGGTGACGGTGAAGCTCGCGCACGGTCCGACCGCGCAGACGCAGCAGCTCGCGCTCGATGCGAACGGTCGCGGACACGCGATCTTCCGCAACGTCGTGCCGGGGACAAAACTCGCCTACGCGAGCGCGAGCGTCGGCGGCGCGTCGGCGCTCGACGTCGATGCGGTGTCGGTCGCGCCGCAAGAGCAACTCGGCGAGGCCGGTGCGCAGCGCAGCGTCGAGACGTCGATCGTCACCGACGCGCAGCGCTACCGGGTCGGCAGCCGGGTCTCGGTCCAAGCCTCGTTGAGCGGCGCGGTGGGCGATGCGTTCGTCGACCTCGAAGGCGCGCGAGCGATGGGCGAGCAGACGGTATCGACCGTGGGCGGTCGGGCGGCCGCCTCGTTCGTGGTTCCCGAGACGGTCGGCGATGCGGCGGTCGGCGTCGCCTTCGTACGCGACGGTGCGCTGGAGTTCGCGACCCAACCGATCTCGGTCGACGGCCCCGGCCATGCGCGCGCGACGACGCTGAGCACGACGCAGAGCAGCTACGCGCCGGGAGCGGTCGCGCACGTCGTCATCGACGACGGCGGCGAGCACGCCGGCGCGACGCTGGCGATCCGTCTGGCCAATCAGCGTCCCTCCGGCGGCGCGCTGTTCGAAGATGCGCCGCAAGTGCTCGCCGGAACCGGGACGACGACGCAAGACCCGACCTCCGCCGATCCGGCGTGGCACGGTTCGGTGACACCGCGCAGCTCGACTGCGCTGGATCAGTCCTCGAGCGATCACGGCGAGACGGCGACGCAAGTGCTCGGTGCCGCGGCCGAGCGTGCGCTGGTGTGGCGCATCGACCATTCCGACACCGAGAGTTTCGACGTGACGCTGCCGACCGATCCGGGGCGCTACGTCGTGTCGGTGCTCAAGGTGTCCGACGACGGCGACGTCGGTGCGGCCACGCTCGCGCTGGAGGTGCGCTGATGCCGCAGGCCGATGGGTTGATGCTGCCCGACACCGCCCGGCTGATGCTGCTCGACACGTACGGCCTGGTCTACCGCGCGTTCTTCGCGCTACCGGCGCTGACGACGACGCGCGGCATGCCGATCAACGCTGCCTACGGTTTCACGATGATGGTCACCAAGATCATCAACGACGAGAAGCCGACGCACGTGATCGCGGCGTTCGACAAGGGGCTGCCGGCCGCGCGGCTCGAGCTCTATCCGCTGTACAAAGCGCAGCGCACCGAAACACCCGACGAGCTGCGCTCGCAGTTCGCGCTGGTGCGTAAGATCCTGGCGGTCTACGGCATCCCGGTCGTCGAGATCGACGGCGAAGAGGCCGATGACGTGATCGCGACGCTCGCGCTGCAAGCGGAAGCACAGGAGCAGCAGGTGCTGGTCGTCACCGGCGACCTCGATTTGCTGCAAGTGGTCGACGCGCGCACGACGGTGCTGACGACGCGCCGCGGGATCACGGATCTCGGCCGCTACGACGAAGAGGCGGTGCGTGCGCGCTTCGAGCTGGACCCGCGCCAGTTGCCGGATTACCGCGGGCTCAAGGGCGATCCGTCCGACAACCTGCCCGGCATCCCGGGCGTGGGCGAGAAGACGGCGATCAAACTGATCAAGGCGGCCGGGACGCTCGACGCACTGCTCGCCGATCCATCGCTGGCTGGAACGCCGAAGCTGGTCGCCGCGATCGAAGAGCACGGCGAGACCGCGCGCGTGTGCCGCGACGTCTCGCGCATCAAACGCGACCTGCCGCTGACGCTCGACTGGGAGGCGGCACGTTTCGTGCAGCCCGGCAACGACGCGCTTTACGAGCTCTATCGCGAGCTCGAGTTCAAGACGCTGCTGGCGAGGCTCGAGCCGCCGGCGCAGCCGGCGCCGCTGGCCACCGAAGAACAGTTGACCGGCAGGTACGAGAACTACACCGCCGTCACTGAGCCGGCCGACGCGGCGCGCATCGCCGCACTGCTCGATGCGGCCGCGACGCGCGAGCGGGTCGCGGTGGCACTGCGCGGCGATGCGATCGCGGTCTCGGTCGACGACCACGAAGGGTTCGCGTTCCTGCGCTCGACGCTCGCGGTCGGCGGCGTCGGCGCCGCGTTCACCCGCCTCTGGCAACAGGTCCCACAGCTGGTCGCCTACGACAGCAAAGGGATGATGAGCGCACTCGGCTTGCCGATCCGCGCGCTCGGCGACGATCCGATGCTGGCCGCGCACCTGCTCAATCCCTCGCGTACGTTCGTCGACATCGCCCAGGCGACGAGCGAGTTCCTCGACCGCGTGCTGCCCGATGAACCGGCAGCGGTCGCCGACGCGGCAGGTCTGCTCGCGCGGCGCACCCGCGAAGAGCTCGAGCGACGCGGTCAGCTCGACCTCTACACCGACGTCGAGTTGCCGCTCGCGAGCGTCCTGGCCGGTCTCGAACGGGTCGGCATCGCGCTCGATCCGGCCGCGCTGCGCGCGATCGCGGTCGAGGTCGATGCCGGCGTCGAGCGGCTGCGCAGCGAGATCTACGCGCTCGCCGGCGAGGAGTTCAACCTCG
>JBEKAU010000140.1:0-8825 GCA_050015755.1 Vulcanimicrobiaceae bacterium
GACGGGATCACCGAACGCACGGACGCGAGCGGCAACTTCGAGTTCCGCTTCGTGACCCAGGGGACACATGTGGTGCGCGTCGACCCAGCCACACTCGGACCGGGGCTCGTGCTGGACCGCGAGTACCAGACACTGAACGTCTTGGGCGGCCAGACCTCGACGATTCAATTCAACGCCGGCAACTACGCGGCGGTCGCCGGCCGCGTCTACGCCAAGGGCGCCGGTGGCAAAGAGGTCCCGCTCGGCAAGATCGGCATCGCCGTCGACGGCGTGCAGGCGACGGTGACCACCCCCGACGGCCACTATCAAGTCGGCCGGTTGAGTCCGGGTGCCCACACGGTCGAGATCGTGACGGCTACCGTCCCCTCGACCGTCGCGTTCACGGACGACACGAAGAAGACGGTCAGTGTCGCCGCCGGGGCGCAGACCCCGCTCGACTTCATCGCCTCGACGTTGGGATCGATCGCCGGCTTCGTCTATACTGCGGGCCAGGGTGGGTTCGGCGACCAGGTCGGCATGAACAACGTCTACGTCGTCGCCGAGCCCGGCGAGCATGCGGGCATCACCAACGACGACGGGTCGTTCTTGCTCGACAACTTGCCGCCCGGCAGCTATACCCTGAGCGTGGATCCGGAGACGATCCCCGACGGGCTCAGCGTGACCTCCGGGCCGGATGGACCGGTCGACCTCGCCGGCGGAGCCGCGGTCTCGGGCGTCATCTTCCGCCTGGGGAGCGCCCCCAAGAGCGTTGTCTTCACCTTCGACCAAGGCAAGCGCCAGGCCATTCAGGTTTCCGTTGAGCCGGAAGCGGTCCCGCCAGGCGCGCTCTTACGCGTCACCGCGCAGACGAGCGCGAAGGACCTGCGGACACTGACCGTCCAGAGCGACGTCTTCGGAAGCTTCCCGCTCCGTGAGGATAAGCGGACGGGCGTCTGGTCGGGGGAGACGATCGTGCCGATCTTGCAGCGTGGCGACTACTCGCTCACGGTGAGCGCCGGACGCAAGGACGTTGCCGACAACACCGTGCTGGTGCTCGTCGAGCCGGCCCTTCCGCTCTCGACGATTCGGCTCTACCCGACCAAGCCGCTGCCCGGGCACACCGTCAAGGTCTCCCTCAAGTCGTACGCCCCGCTGGCGGAAGGCGACGCCGTCCTGTTCCAGGACGGCTATAAAGTCTTGCTTCCCAAACCAAATGGGCGGCTCTTCGTCTTCGACGTGCGGCTCTGGGATCGAGGGACTCCGTACTCGGCTACTATAGTGACCAAGCGAGGGCAAAATTACCCGATAAGTCTCCGTTAAAATCGAACACTTGTCGTGCCGTAGGGCTAACGACCGGGCAGTCGTCGGTCGAAGACCGGAGGGAGGGGCGTAGACCGCCCCCCACTCTAGCGTCCCTCTACCTCGAAAGGATTCGAACGTGAAAAGAGCACTTGCTGCTCTGGTCATGCTGGGGATCGCGACCGTCACGGCGGCTCCTAGCATGGCAGCTACCACGGTCTACGGTTCCGCGCAGATCAAGTACACCATCAACGCGACGGCCCAGGTTGCCATCGCGACGAACTACACGTCGACCGCCCCCTACGGCCAGAGTGCCGGGGCCGCGACGATTCTCGCTTCGACGGCCGGCAACTGCGCGGCGGGCGTAGCCGAGACCGGCGCGACGCTGACCTTCGGCGCGATCACGCCGGGCTCGTCGGCGACGACCTACACCAGCTGCCTCTACAAGAACGCCCTGCTGGTCGGCGTCAACTCGAACGACAGCACCGGCTTCAAGGTGTGGGAGTACACCGACACGGTTGCTTCGGGTACCGTGATCTGCGCCTACGCGAACAACACGGCGACGATGGCTGCTTCTCCGGTTGCCTCGCCGGCCACGGCCATCGCCGGCAACGGCACCTGTGCCGCCCCGACCGGCGGTGCCGCCGGCACGGCGCTCACCAGCCAGGGCCGGCTTCGGTGCCGCGTCCAACCCCGGCACGGGCACCTGGGATGTCACCGCTACCCCGACGGCCACGCAGGCCGGCGGCGTGGGCGACAACATCTTCAGCCCTACCTCGGCCGCGGGCACGTGGCTCTACGGCGGCGAGGACATCTCGTTCAGCGCGAACTCGACGGCCGCGTCGTCGTCGAGCACGCAGACGAACGTCGTCACCATCGCGGTCATTCCGAACTAGTTCGGGGAGCAAGAGACTGAAGCCGTCGCACGGGGCGACCGAGAACGTAGAGTGATGCGTTTCCCCTCGCGTGTACTCCACATCATCGGTGCGACCATCATCCTGGGGATGGCGGCCGCGGCCCCGTCGGCGGCGGACCTCTCGGTTGACGTCTCTCCTGCCAAGTACGAGCTCCAGACGGAGCCGGGTAAGCAAGAGACGTTCCCGATTACGGTTCGGAACACCAGCACGGCGCAGATTCACATCGTCGCCTCGCTGGTGGACTACGCGGTCGGGCGCGACGGACAGTACGTGTTCGGGCCGCCCGGCAAATCGCAGTTCTCGCTCTCCAAAGACATCACCATCAATCCGCGCGAGTTCGACGTCGATCCGGGGTCGTTCACGCAAGTTCGATTCTCGGTCGATGTTCCGGCAAACGCGAACGGTGAATACAGCAATCTCGTGTTCTTCACGACGCGACCCACCCGCCACGGCGGGGGGCTCTCGATCGCAGAACGCATCGCCTCGAAGATCTACGTCATCATTCCGGACTCGACTCACATCGGGGGCGAAGTCGACGACGTGCACATGCAGTCCGCCTCGGACGGCACGCACTATTTGATCAACTTCCACAACACCGGAAATGCTCACGTGTATCTGAGCGGGCGCGTCGAGATCAAACAAGGAAGCACCATCGTCGACCGCGTGACGTTTCCTCCGACCTTGCTGGTGGAGCGAGGGGGAACACGCGTCATCGACGCCCTCGGGAAGAAACTCCCGCCCGGCTCGTACTCCGTCGTCGCCTTGGTCGACTACGGTGGACCGAACCTGGTGGCTGGACAGACGAACGTCACCGTCCGCTGACGCGGCCGGAGACACATGCGGAACGGATTCCGGAGTAACATGAGAGCATTGTCGCGCACGGTGGTGTTGATCGCCATCGTTGCACTCGCCGCCGTCATCGGCGTCGGCGGGATCGTCGCCCTCGCACAGTCTTCGCAGCCTACGCTGCGCGGCGGTGTGGCGACGCGCGGCGCAATTGCCTCTCCTCCGGCCGCCTCGCCGGCTGCGGGTCCCACCGAACCGCCCTTGCCGTTGGGCGACATGCGCCACAAGGGCGCGCACCGCGGTCTCTCCGCGAACGCCGTCTACGATCCGCTCGGGTACCTCGCCCGCTTGCCGCTCGCAGAGAAGATGAAGATGGAGCACAGCGGCGTCGTGCGGTACAGCGCCCGGCCGCTCCCCGGCGGGATACCGAAGCTCAGCCAAATGCTCAAGGCCAAGACCGGCGTCCGGCACACGGCAGCGGCCAATGGTGAGTCGATCGTGCTCACCGGCACCTCGGCGACGCCCTATCTGGATGACCAGACGGTGGCCTACGGCGCGACGGTTTTCTGGCTGTGCGAAGACATGAAGCCGAACACGACGTACCGTTACGTCGTGTGGTCGCCGGACGGCTATCAGTACATCGTCGAGCCGACCGAGTATTACAACGGCAACCAACTCACCGCGACGTTCGCCACCGACGCCACCGGCCGCTGCGAGCACCAGAACGGCAACGAGTATTATCCGTGGTGGGCGGCCGCGACGCTCTCGACGCCGTTGGGCGGGGGCGGGATCCTCGCCGACGGTGCTGCCGATCCTAACGGGGCCGCCTCGGCGTACTCCGGCGTGTGGGCCATCGCGGCGCAGAACGTGACGAGCGGTGTCTACGAAGCCGTCGCCTACACGGTCGTCATCGGCACGCTCAATTTCTCGACCTACTCGAACTCGAGCTTCACGACGGTCGCGAACGACTTCGCGTCGGGTGCCACCGCATACGTCAAGGCGTCGGGCCTCAACCCGGCGCACTTCTACGATTTCGGCATGGTCAACACGTCCGGCAACGGCTTGCCATGCGTCTACACGATCCCGTCCAACTCGCAGAACGTCAACAATGCAACCTGCTTCGAGGCCGGTGCCGCGGGCGTGTTGCCGACGAGCGGCGCCTTCAGCGGCCAGTGGACGACGCCGACGACCGGTGCCAACGCGGCGGGCACGTATTCGATCGAGCTCTACGACGCGACGACCGACGACCTGGTCTCGACGCAGCAGGTGTCAGTCAACCCCTCGACGCTGACCTGGAACACGCTGGTCCCGTACAGCTCGACCGGCGGCACGGGGACGAACCTCAACAATATCTTCGCGACGGACGGGCTGCTCAATATCGAAGGCGGCGTCGGCAACACGCAGGCCGATCAGTCGGTCACCGGCCTGAACATTTCCGGCAGCGGCACCACCTCGGGCCACATCTACGACTTGACGCTGAGTAACGCGAACGGCGTCGTGATGAGCTCAGGGACGAGTGATACCGGCGGCGGAAACCCGAGCACGATGGGTGGCGTGCCGCAGTTCTTCAGCGCCCCGCTGACCTTCACCGCGACCGGCACGACCTTCACCGAGAACAATGTCGCGTTTCCGATCAACGCGGCGAACTTGACGGCCTTCGGTGCAACGTCGATTCCGTTCGCCCCCAACGTCTACACGGTGCAGCTCTACGACACCACCGCCGGCGCCGTCATCGGGTCGAAGTCGTTCCAGATCGTCTCCTATGCCGGTAGTCTCCAGTGGACCAGCCCGGCAGGCTCGTACGTGAATGCGGACGCAGCCGGCCTTGCGACTCCGGTCACCACGACGATCACCAACACCGCCGGGACCCTTTATGGCTCGTGGAACGGTGATGGTATCAAGCAGGTCACGATCGAGCAGGACAGCACCGCGAAGGTCACGTTGACTCTGCAGACCGGGGTGACGACGGCAACCGACTCGACCGGGCAGACCTGGAACCTCTCGACGTACACCGACGCCGTCAGCGGCGCGCCCGGCATCAAGGCCGTGCCGGCGGTCGCCGGTGAGTCGCTGGCGGTGGGTGCGACGCTGCCGATCAAGTTGAACGTCGCCGTCGCGACCGGTAACTGCACGACCGCCTGCATCTTGCGCACGACGATCACGCCCGTACACGGCATCGCCGAGAGTGTCGTGACCAATGCGATGAGCAACACCGCGACGAACGGGCTCGAGGTCTTCGGCTTCAATGTCGCCGGCAACAACACGCCAACGTACTCGTGGGTCGTGAACTCGTATCAGACCGCGACCGAAATACCGAACCCCCGCTACGACCAGACGATGTACGTCTCCGGCACGAACACTGCGAAGTCGACGAACCAGACGACGGGCGTCTATACGCTCACGCTCACGGTCAACAATACCGGCGGCAATGCGGCGATGACGAACATCGACTTCTTCATGCCGGCCACCTGGTATCCGAGCTCGGTAACACCGACGATCACGAAGGTCGTTAATAACGGCGTGAACCAAGCCATCACCGGGTGGCAAATCGATACGCAGGACGGCGGCAACGGCTCGACCGCGAACACCGCCCTGGGTTCGAACGAGTTCGAGATCGTCGCGACCGGCGCCGACAAGATCGCCGTCGGCCAGACCGCCGTCTTCACGCTCACGATGATGATGCCGCTCTCGTCGTTCCCGTTCCAGACGATTCCCGCGACCTACAACACGACCGCCGCCGACACCATCGGCGCGACGAACACGACGAGCAATGCCATCGCCGGGACGACGAACATCGCCTCCAACGAGCTCGGCGTCTACTCGCTCAATCCGGGGTTCATGAACGCGACGATCACGCCGGCGGTCGTCGCCGCCCTGGCCGGCGCGTCGTTCACCTTCGCCTTCACCAACACGTCGTCGGGGCTCGACCCGAATCCGGACTACATTAGCCAGCTCCTCATCAACGTCCCGAGCGCCGGCGGCGTGTATCCGTCTTCGGTGTCAGTGACCTCGCCGAACCAAACTGGCGTGACCTGGCATGCGAACGCAACGGCCACGGCCGGTCAATACCTGATCGACCTGTGCACGAATAACACGGCTCCGGTCTATTCGACGCAGGCCTCGACACCGTGTACGGCCGCAACCGACGCGAATTCGCTGCCGCCGGGTGACACGCTCGACGTCACGTTCACCTACGCGACAGCCCCGGGCGTCTCGTCGAACCTCGTGCCGTGGTTCGTGGTCGGGGCGAACGGCGGTGCCGTTGCTCAGGCAGTGACGACGCCGACCCAGGAAGAGCCCACGCTCGACGTCGCCAACACCACCGCGCAGACGAGCTTCACCTACGCCGGCGGCTACACCGCGACGCCGGTCTATCCGCCGGTGGCCCCGATCACGGCCGTGCCGTCGAACAGCCAGCCGACGATCGGCGCGTGGGCCAACTACAACGACGGCAACGGGTACGTCTTCCAGCTCTACAACAACGGCTCGACCCCGATCACCGACGTGAGCATCCAGATCCCGTCCTCGAATACGTCGGGGCAGATCTTCGATACGCAGGACTGGTCGGTGATCGCCTCGTCGATCTACACCTACGGGGCCGGCGCGTCGGGCGCGCAGTGCAGCGCCAACGGGTACAAGACGTTGACCGAGCCCGTGCGCGGATCGCCGGGTACGCCGGGTATCATTACCCTGCATGGCTGCAACGTCGCCGTCGGACAGTCGCTCAGCGTGTTCTTCTATGCGCTCTCGCCATACGACATCGGGTCGACGTTCAACTGGCCGGCCTCGGTCGCCGACAACGGCACGCCCGCCAGCCCGGCGACGAACGCGAACACCCTGGCTGCCTACTCGCTCTCGAACACGGTCCGCGTGATCGATGAAGCGGCGCTGCAGATCCAGATCCCGACCGGCACGTCGCCGACGTTCACCTACACCCCGGCGCTGTTCGGGCCGAGCGATGCGCCGACGATCAGCTGCCCGAACTGCACGTTCACGACCGGTGGGAGCTACCCGGTCATCAACCTGAACTCGATCACGGGGACGTTCAACGCGACCGATTCGCTGGCGGCGTCGGTCTACTCCGACTCCACCAACGGCTGGACGCTCTACGTCGCCGCGGATCAGAACCCGCAGATCTCGCCGGCCGGTGGTCCCGCGCTCTACACTTGGATCGACAAGACCGCCTCCTCGCATCCGGGGAGCGGGACGTACACGCCGAGCGCAGCGGCCGATACCTCACCGGGTGTCCAAGTGCCGACGTCGGGCACCTTGCAACTCTCGACCTTCACCGGTGCCGCACTGCATACGCCGGTCGACAACCTGATGAGCTTCCAATTGCTGGTCGGCAACACGGTGCTCTCGGCGTCGCAGACCAATACGATTACCCTCACCTACACTCTGATCGCCAACTGACGGAGAGCCAAGTTGATTCGTCGATTGGCCGCCATGGCCGCCCTGCTCAGCCTCACCGGAAGCCCGCTCGCCGCAACCGCCGCGACGAATGCGTCGGCGCAGCTTGCCTACAAGCTGATCCCGTACGTTCACGTCTCGGTGGTGCCGAACTACGCGACGTCCTTCGGTGTGACGACGACGAGCGGCGGCGGCAGCGGCGTCACGCCGGCGACGGGCTCGACGGCCGTGCTCGACGGAGGGCAGGTCGACTTCGGCAACGTCGTCGCCGGCTACAACTACCTCTACAAGTACGCCGCTGAGGTGAACGTCAACACGAACGACGGCTCGGGCTTCGTCGTCTACGCGGAGGGTGCGACGAACCTGTACACGCCGACCGCTTCGACCTTCCCGCTCGCGCAGACGCTGTTCTGGGCCGTTTCGTCGAGCGCGAACACCCCGTTCACGTCTGCGGCGTCGTTTAACGCGACGACAACGGGGACGCCGATCGGCGCCAACGGATCTGGCGGCATCAGTTATTCCGGTGCGCCGTCCGCCGGGGCGATCGTCTGGCAGAGTGCGAGCGGTGGCACGGTGTCCCAGGGCTACGATTATCAGCTACGGGTGAACGATTCGATCCCCACCAGCCAATTCAACGTCTATATCGTCTACACGGTGATCGGGAATTGAGAAACGCACATCGCTTCGGACTGCTGGGCCTCGTTGTCCTCGGAGCGCTCGCCGCGTTCTCGCAAGCGGACGCCCTGCAGTCGACGAAGACCTACAAAGTCGTCGAGATCCAGTTCACCGTGACGCCGAGCCCAGCACCGTCGGTCGCCTTCTTCGCGAAGCCGAAGGCGCCGTCACAGGTGGCCGCGGTGCCGAAGGCCGACAGCGCGCTGCTCGTCGCTGATCCGTTGGCGGGGCCCGCGCAGGTCGCCTATGGCGGCCCGCTAAGCTGGGACGTCGCGCCGGGGGTGACGATTGCCCAGGTGCAAGCGCAGGGCTCGCCGGTGCCGGTGCAGTTCAATGCGCAGGCCGATCCCAACGCGGCCTATCTGAAGATCGTGCCGGGTACCGCCGGCTATAGTTTCAATGTTCCCTACGGCACGACGCCGGAGAGTTGCGTCTTCAACATCACGACATACTACACGACAGCGTACACGCTGACGGATTGGGGTTACGGAACCGCGTCGACCAATGGAAATCCAGCGTACCCGATCTACAATTATCCGACGACGAGCGACCTCTCGTGGACGATCGGGTCCGTCGTCCCCATGCCTTCACCGACTCCCACCTGGACGAAGATGTACAACGAGGGAACGCCGGGACAAACCGTCTGGACTAAGGGCGCCGGCGTGAGCTACACCGCCTGCATTTCGCTCGAGATCCTCGTCCCGACGACGCTCGCGCCCGGGACGTACACCGCGGCGATCCAGTACAACCTGCAGGTCA
>JBEKAU010000141.1:0-10719 GCA_050015755.1 Vulcanimicrobiaceae bacterium
CTCGCACTCCCGTTCGAGACGCGGTGCGTGTACAGCCGCGCGCCGGTGTCGTTGCGCGGGCCGAGTCTCGACGTGGTCGCGCGCTGGGGCGCCGCGCACGCGCGTGACGGGGTCGTTGCCGGCGACGAGCTCGCACGCCTGGGCGGTCGCGATCGGTTGCTGATCGACGAGGACCGCTCGCGGATCGCAACGCTGTACTTGTGGCTCGCGCAGCGGTTCCCCGAGGTCTACGTCAACGCGGCTGAGATTGCGGCGCTGCGCGACGAGGCCGACGCCGGCATCCAGGCGACGTTGCGGGCGCGCGGCTCGCGCGCGCCACATGCTCCGCTCGCACCGCCTCGGCGTGCGATCGTACGCCGGCCTGCTCGTCCGTCATTTCCGAAGCCGCGCCGTCGCCACTAGTGCTCGCGGGAGGCCGCCTCGGTGCGCGCTGCGAAGGCGTGTGTCCGTGAAGGTACGTGCTGCAGGCTTCTCTCTTGCGCTGATCGTCACGGCTGCGGCCGTTGGAGTAGCTCCCGCGGCGCAGCCCGCGGTGACGGCGTCACCCTCGCCCGCACCGAGCGCGAGAGCGACGCCGAAGCTCAGCAAGTGGCGGTTGCATCAGCTCGAGATGTATCACAATTCGGCGCCGGCCGACGAGTACTTCGGCAAGATGAAGATGAGCTATCTCGGCATGAACAACACCTTCCGCGACACCGCGATCACTGCCGGCGATCATTCGACGAACGCGGCGCTGGTGGCGAAGATCGCGCTGGCCGAAGATGCGCTCGAAGCGTGGGGCCGCAAGTACCCGCGCGACCCGCAGCTCGCGCGCACGTACTATCTCGCGACGATGGTCGATCGGAAGATCTGGATCAAAGGCAACCAGGATCGCGCCTGGGTGTACCTCAACCGTTTGGCGACAGTCTTTCCCGACACGTTCTTCGGCAAGACCGTCAAGCGCGATCTCGTGATCGGGTTCACCGAGCATTATTACGCGGACCCGGTGCCGTGCCCGGCGCCGACCGACACGCCGACCCCGACGCCGGAGCCGACGCCCAGTCCGACACCGGCGCCGCAGCGCCGCGGCGCGCGTGCCACCCCGACGCCCGCGCCGATCCCGACTGACACCCCGACGCCGGAACCGACGCCGAGTCCCTCGCCGACACCAACCGTCACGCATCCCTCGCCGCACCTGACCGTCGTCGTGCTGCCGCAGCCGTGCGTGCCGCCCGCGACACCGTCGCCGACGCCGACACCGATGCTGACAGCGACACCTGTACCGGTGACACCGGCACCGATCGCCAGCACGTTGCCGGCAACGAACGCATCGCCGCTCGCGACGACCACTCCGCCACACTGATGTGATCCGCTGCACGCGCGTGGTGCGCGTGCAGTAAGTGGTGCGTAAGCTCTCCGCGCGTACAGTTGCTGAGCTCGCCGATCGTCGATCGTTGGGAGCGGGCAACCGGACGAGGAGTCACATCATGGCAACCGCACAACTCAAAACCAGCGCCGAGCTGAGTACCTGGCTCGAAGCGCGACAGCGCGCGCTCTCGGTCGTCAAGACGACGACGACACCGCGCGGGTTAACCCTGGACTGGATCCCGATCGAGAGTCAAGTCAAAGGCGGTACGATCGCCTCCGCACCGACCGTCGCTGCGATGCCGCAGCGGGTCGCGGATCCGCAGAAGCCGCTGGCGCTCGCTGCGCTCGAGCTCGACGACCCGACGGTCGAGCGTGGGCCGGCCGGCACGGTGCCGATCGTGCGTCCCAACGTCGAGCGGCTCGTCGGCGACGTGACGCTGAACGATTACCGCAAGAAACTCGGCGGCGTCAAAGTCAACAAGCAGCGCCCGGGCGCGAAGCCGACCGATCCCAATCCGTTCGGCTACTTTCACGCGACCGACAATCAGGATGGCACGTTCTACGGAACCGATTTCTTCCTCGAAGTGTGGGATCCGCAGATCGACCAGCCCTCAGCGCCGGGCGACGACCACTCGATCTTGCAGACCTGGCTGCAGAGCTATCAGAACGTGCAGCAATCGATCGAGGGTGGTTGGACCGTCGACCAAAATCTCAACGGCGATCGCTCGCCGCACGTGTTCACGTTCTATACCACGAACGGCTACACGGCCGAAGGCGACAACCTGGGCGGCTACAACCGGCTCGAGGCCGGCTGGGTGCAGTACAGCAACAGCGTCTTCCCGGGCATCGGGATCAACGGCGCGAGCACCGTCGGCGGCGCGCAGCTGGGCATCAGCATGAAGTTCCAGCTCTACCGCGAGCCGACGAACGGTCAGCTCAACTGGTGGGTCGCGGTGCAAGGCGTGTGGATGGGCTATTATCCGGCCAGCCTGTTCCATGCCGGGAGTCTGGGGCAGAACGCGACCTGGCTCGGCGTCGGCGGCGAAGTCTGCTCGACGTTGGCGAACCCCGCGCAGACGCAGGATCAGATGGGGAGCGGCTGGCGCGCCGAAGCGGGCTGGACGCGCGCGGCCTTGGTCGCCAACGTGCGCAATCAGACCGACTTGAACGGAACGATGACCGACAACGACGGGTTCGCGACGAGCGACACGGCCACCGGCAGCGGCACCAATCCCTACGACATCCAACTGCACATGAAGAGCGGCGGCAGTTGGGGCAGCTACTTCTACGTCGGCGGTCCGACGGCGCCGGCTCCTCCGACCGCGACCTACGACCAGGTGACCTTCGCGATCGAGACCGGCGGTGACGACTTGCGGGGCGACAGTTCCGCGACGGCCACCATTCACTTCCCGAGCGGAGCGCAGACCTACACGCTCAAGGCGCAGAACGCCGCCGGCTGGGGCAACAACTCGACCAACACCCGTACGTTCACCATCACCGGACCCGCACAGCCGCTGGCGGCGTTCGGCGCGATCACGATCACGCTGACCTCGCACGACGGGACCTTCGAGACGCCCGACAACTGGAACATCCAAAGCCTCACCGTGACGGCGCTCGGCTCGAGCGGCGCGGCGCAGGTCTACACCGGCAGCGGCAACCCGCTTGCGCGGCTGACCGGTAGCGCACCGAGCCTGACCGTCCACTAGTCGCGAGGCGCGTTCCGGCGGACGAACGTCGTGGGCGAGCAGCCGACGACGCGATGGAAGCGGCGTGAGAAGTGGCTGTGGTCGGCAAAACCGAGCGTCGCCGCGATCGCCGCAATCGTGTGTGTCCCGCGCGTGAGCAAGCTGCGCGCACGTTCCATGCGCAGACGGTCGAAATAGGTCAAGGGGCTGCTGCCGACCGTGCGGCGGAAGGCATGCGCGAAGGCGAACCGGCTGAAACCCGCCTGGGCGGCGAGCGCGTCGAGCGTCACCCCGCCCTCGAGGTGGTCATGCAGGTAGTCGACGACTCGCCGCAGTGCAGCCGGCGTGAGCATCCCGGCATCGCGCGGTGTCGGGAATGCCTCGGTGCCGAACCTGCGCACGGCGTGCAGGGCGAGTGCGTTCGAAAGCAGCTCGGCGGTGAGTCCGTGGCCATCCTCGGGCGCGTGCAGCTCCTCGAGAAGACCGCGGACGAGCCGCGTGAGCAGCGGATCGCGCAATCCGAACGAGTTGCGCAGCTCGACGCAACCCACGTCTCGGCGCGTGATCGCGCTCGCGGCCTGGCGCAGATCACCAGCAGCGAGACGAATCACCGTGATCGACCCCGGACCGTCCCACGACCAGTGGGCATCGATGCCGCGCGAATGCAGCGTCGCAAAGCCAGGCTCGGCACGCTCGCGAGAACGAACACCATTGCGCCGTTGCGTGAGCTCCACGACACCGGTGATTCGCATACTGAGCGCATCGAAGGCCGAGGCGGGGGCCACCAGACTGCCGGCCCCAAGCTGCGCGTGCAGGTCGATCGGAAGACCGCGCCAAGCGCGCTGACGACTCGTCGCACCGAACGGCAACGAGAGCCGAGGCGGGCCGGCGGCATCGCCCTGCTGGAACCCCCCGTAATAGCGCACCGGCGACCACGACGGCGAGACCGGCAATGCCGGCGGCGCGAGCGCGCTGAACTCGTCACCGGCATGGACGACGCGACCACCGACCAGCGTGAGTACGGAGCTCAGGTCGCGGATCGCGTCGTCCTCGATCGCAAAGTAGTCGGCGGAGAGGGCGATCGCATCGCCGAGTTGACCTGGTGCGATGGCCCCCTTGATCCCGGCATCACCGGAGAACCAGGCGCTTCCGACCGTGTACAGCCGGAGCGCCGCTTCGCGGTCGAGCCGGTTGCGCACACCGCGCGTTTGCAAGCCGCCCAGGGTCGTGCCGGTGACGAGCCAGTGGATCGAGAGCCACGGGTTGTAGCTCGACACGCGCGTTCCGTCGGTGCCCGCGCCGAGCGGAACGCCGGCTGCCAGCATCGCCCCGATCGGCGGCGCGTCGAGCGCCGCCTGCGCGCCGTACCGCTGCGTGAAGTACTCGCCCTGGAATGCGAGCCGGTCTTGGATCGCGAGCCCGCCGCCGAGCCGTGCGACGCGCTCGATGCTGCGTTCGGAGATCGTTTCGGCGTGATCGAACCACCAGCGCAGGCCGTCCAGCGGCGTCGTGGCATTGACCGACTCGATCAGCGTGAGGTAGCGTTCGATCGACTCGCCATAGGTCGCGTGGAGCCGGAACGGCCAACGCTTCGCGATCAGCAACTCGAGAATCGGTCGCAGCGTCGGCTCCATCGTCGCGGGCGTCTGGGGTCGCGGCTCGGGGAAGTCCTCGAAGTCGTAGCCGGCATACGCGATCTCTTCACCCGCGCCGTTGTGCCGATACCGGGTCGATCCCTCGCCGGCTTGCGAGGTCGCGGTCCAGCGTTGGTAATCGGCCAGCTCACCGCCCGGACTCTGCGTGAAGAGGCTGTACGCGACACGCAGCGAGAGTTGATCGTTCGCCGCCAGTTCGGCGAAAATGCGGTAGTCATCCGGATACACCTGCTTGCCGCCGCCGGCGTCGCAGACGCTGGTGAGCCCGAAACGGTTGAGTTCGCGGTTGAACTGGATCGTCGAATTCACTTGGTCGGCATGTTCGAGCTCGGGCGCCTTCGCCAGCGTCGAATAGAGCAGCGCGGCGTTTGGGCGCGCGATCAGCAGGCCGGTCGGATTCCCAGCGGCGTCGCGCTGCAACTCACCGCCGGGCGGGTCGGGCGTCGTGCGGTCGTAGCCGGCGGCCCGCAGCGCCGCGCGGTTGAGCAGCGCGACATGGTAGAGGTGCAAGACGAACACCGGCGTGTCGGGCGCGATCGCATTGAGCTCGTCGAGCGTCGGCATCCGGCGTTCGGCGAACTGGAATTCGGACCACCCGCCCACGACGCGCACCCATAAGCCGGGCGGCGTGCGCGCGACCTGTTCGCGCAGCATGCGCAGCGCGTCGGCGAGCGAGGGCACACCGTCCCAACGCAGCTCCATCGCGTACATGCGGCCGCCGCGGATGACGTGCAGATGGCTGTCGTGCAAGCCGGGAACGACGACGCGGCCACGTGCGTCGATCCGACGCAGGCCGGGCGGCGCGGCGCGGAGCACGTCCGCGTCGCTGCCGACGAGGGTGAAACGCCCACCCTGGATGGCGAACGCGCTCGCGTGCGGGTGCGCGGGATCCAGCGTGCGGACGCGCGCGTTGACGACGACGACGTCGTCTGCGGAGGGTGCAGATACCGGTGCAGTCATGGTCGTGGGCGGTGCGTTCGCTGCGGCGCCGGTGGATCATGCCGTGCGAACGGGCGCGATTCTCCACAACCCCGCAAGATCGTTCTAGCACCGACGCCGTGCGCAGCGTACCATCGTCGGGTGATTCTCGTTCGGTCTCTCCTTGCGGCCACGGTGGCGTTTGCGCCGGTGGCTGCGAGCGCCGCGACGCCGGTTTCTCACGCCGACGTCATCCGGTGGGCGCAAGCGTGGAACTCGCACGACATCGATACCGTCCTCGCGCTGTTCTCGAAAGATGTCCTCATCGATCAACCCGAGAACCCGAAACCGCTCGACTACCACGGCGCGCGCGCGTTCTTCACGATGATTTTTCGCGCTTATCCCGACTTCCACGTCGTCGTGCGGCAGGCCATCACTGACGGCCTCAGTGCGGTCTCGGTCGAGCAGGTCACCGGGACCTGGTCGGGACCGTTCATCGATCCGGCCTCCGGAACGCGTACGCCCGGAAACGGTCGCAGCTTCAACCATCCCGGCGCGATGGTGTTGACGTATGACGCCGCACACAAAATTCGCCACGTTTCGATCTACTGGGACCAGTTGACCGTCGATCGTCAGCTCGGGATCGTCCCGCACTGACCCGACCCGCGATGGCCGCGGACGCCTCGCGGCGCGACGGAACCGCGACGGTCCGCGCGCTATCCTCGCCCGATGATGGGGTCCCTGCGCCGGGCGTTTTCGATATTGGGTGTCCCTACGGCATGGCACTCGATAGCGCCGGCGACTTGTTCGTGGCCAACAACGGCGGCAGCGGAACCAACGCCAACACGGTGATCGAGTTCGGTTCGTCGATCACGACGATCTCGAGCGGCGTCCGCCAGCCGACCTCGATCGCGGTCAGCTCGCTGGTCACGGGGATCGCAAGCGTGAGCGAATCAGATCTGCTGGCTTTTCGGTCAGGCGACGCTTACGCTGACGCAGCCGTAGCAGTTGTCGGCGTGACGATCGGCGCGATCAGCGCGAGGATCACGTCGGCCATCGCCTCGGACGAGGTGCGATTGGGCGTCTGCAGCCACTCCTTGGCGGCCCCGTAGATCGCCCAGCTGCTCGTCGTCGCGATGATCTCGGGCGAAGTGGCCGTTGCCGGTGGGTGCGCGCGCACACCCGCCAGCAGCCGTTCGCGCACGACGGCGATCACCGCGGACTCGAAGTGCGGTTCCATCTGCCGCTGCCGTTCGCAATCGTTGCGCGGCCGCGCCGCGAGATAGTCGCACACGCCGAGGACGATCGCGCGCAGCGCACTCGTGCACGTCCCGTCGAAGACCGCGCCGCGCTCTGAGAGCAACTCGTCGAAGCGTGCGCCGACCATCGCCTCGAGCAAGGCGAACTTGTCGGGATAATGGTCGTAGACCGTGGCCCGATTCAATCCGGCCTGCTCGGCGATGTCCTGGACGGAGATCGCCTCGAAATCCTTCGATTCAAGAAGACAGGCGAGCGCCGCCTGAAGGGCGGCACGGGTGCGGCGGACGCGGGGATCGAGCGAGGGTCCCGGGGCGGTCATGGTTGCAGTATCCCACAAATGGTCAAAGTCGCCAACGATCGTTGACTAAACGACAGATGTCGTGTTATGGTCGATCCCATGAAGCTCGCCGCCACCATCTCTCGTTACCTGCTCGGCATCGTCTTTCTGGTGTTCGGGCTCAACGGGTTCTTACAGTTCATCCCTCCCCAGCCGTTACCGCCGCTGGCGATGCAGTTCTTCACGGTTATCGTGGTCTCGCATTTCACGGTCATGGTCTTCGCGTTCCAGATCCTGGTCGGGGTGCTGTTTCTGGTCAACCGCTATGTCCCGCTGGCGATCGTCATCGTCGCCGCGCTGCTGGTCAACATCCTGACGTTCCACATCACGATGCAGCCGGCCGGGCTTCCGATCCCGATCGTCGTCCTGATCTTGTGGGTGATCCTGGCACTCGACCACCGTCCGGCGTTCGCCGGTCTCTTGGCGGCGCGCACGCCCGACTGACGAGTCGTGCGCGCTCGCAAACGGTACGCGCGCTAGGCGCGCACCGTCGTTTTGTGGGTCGAGGCTTCGAAGATGTTGTCGATCGAGCGCTTGAGCGTCTCGTCGAACTCCGCATCGCTCATGTCGCGGGTCAGGCCCTCGAGGAGCGCGCGTGAGAAGCTGGCGATCATGTCGTGGTCGTGGGCGAGCAGGCTGCAGGCTTCGGCTTGTGAGTAGCCACCCGAGAGCGCGACGACGCGCGCGACGTTCGCGTGCGTGATGAGCGGCGCGTAGAGATCGTCGACGCTGGGGATCGTGACCTTCACCATGAACGGCGTGTCGGCCGACCACGCGTCGGCACCGCGCAGCAGCGCGTCGAGCAACAGCTTCTCGGCAGCGCCCTTGTCGGGGGCTTTGATGCTCACTTCGGGCTCGAGGATCGGCACCAGGCCGTGTTTGGCGATCTGGGCAGCGAACGCGAACTGCTGATCGACGATCGCCTGGATACCGGTCTTCGAAGCGTTGCTGATCGTCGAGCGCATCTTGGTGCCGAAGATCCCCAGGCCAACCGCGCGCTCGAGCAGCGCGTCCAGGCCGGGGATCGGCTTCATGAGGCTCACGCCGTCGGCCTCGGCCTCGAGGCCCTTGTCGACCTTGAGCAGCGGCACGACGCCACGGTCTTCCCACAGGTACGCGGGGACCGGCTTGCCGTGTGCCTGGCCGTCCATCGTCATCTCGAAGAGGATCGTGCCGATGACCTTCGCGCCGGTGAACGCCGGCGAGCTGATGATGCGCACGCGCATCTCGTGCACCAGCGCGAACATCTCGGCGTCGCTGTGGTACGCGGTCTCCGGGAGGCCGTACTGGCGCAGGGCGCCGGGGGTCGAGCCACCGCTCTGATCGAGGGCGGCAATGAACCCGGGCTTGTGCTTGATCTGTTCGTACTTCTTGGCGTCCATCGGCATGGGCGGCCCCTTCCCGCCCGCCCTCGCCGCGTCCCTCCGGGTCAGCGCAAGGCCGCCACCTACGGCACCTCGGCCGCGAGTTCGGACTCGGAAGCGGCCGACTCGCCGGCCCCGAAGCGCCCGATCTGCGTCGCATCTACGTCGAGCTGGAGCTGGACGCGGCGCAGGATCTGATTCTCGACCTGCCCGGCGCGCCGCAATGCGAGCAGCCGCCGGCGTTGCGCGGCGATGATCTCACGACGGGCCCAGGCCGTCGCGTCGGCGCTGCGGTCCGCGGCCTCCCGGTCTTTCGCGTCGTAGCGCTCGCGGCGCAGCTCGAGCTGCTGGCGAAAGAACGCTGCCTCGGTCGGGCCGATGCGTCCTTCGGCTTCGAGTTCGGCGAGCCGCTCGAGCCCGGCCTGGGCGACCTCTCCGAGTGCGAAGCGGAGCTCGCGTTCGCGATCGTCGCTCGGCGGGATGCGCATGAGGCGAATGATCGGTTCCATGCCGAGGCCACCGCCCACCAGCGTCACCACGATGACGCTGAAGGTCAGGAAGACGATCAGCTCGCGCCCCGGGAACGGACCCGTCGTCGTGCGCAGCGGGATCGCGAGCGCGGCGGCGAGCGAGAGCGCACCGCGGGCGCCGCTCAGTGAAGTCACCGTGAGCAGCTTGAGGCGCAAGGAGCGTCCCTGCGGCGCGAGATCGCCCGCGAGTGCACCTTGGACGAAGACCCAGGCAAAACGCACGGCGACGATGGTCGCATTGACGGCCACGACGTCGATGAGCAGCTGTTCCCAGCCGTAGCGCGCGAAGAAGTTGCTCGCCACGAGTCCGCGCAGCTGCAGTCCGAGCAGCACGTAGAGCAAAACGTTGAGCAGGAAGATCGTCGTCTCCCACCATCCGACGGTTTGCAGGCGCGTCGCCGGCGTCAAGACCTTGGGCGTATAGCGCGTGATGAAGATCCCCGCGGTGACCACGGCGAGCACGCCGCTGAAGCCCAGATGATCGGCGGGCAGATACGCCACGAACGGCAGTACCGCGGAGACGGCAGCCTGCAGCGGCGTATACGTCGAGAGGCGCCACAGGGTGACCGCGCACCAGCCGACGAGCACACCAACAACGACCGCGCCCAGCCCGGATACGACGAATCGCAACCCGGCATCGCCGAACGTGAACACGCCCGTGACCGCCGCGGCGATCGCGACGCTATAGAGCACGAGCGACGTGGCGTCATTGAGGAGCGCTTCTCCCTCGATGACCGCGACGACGCGGCGGGGGAGGTGCAGTCGCTCGGCGATGGCGACCGAGGCCAGCTCGTCGGTCGACGCGACGACCGCGCCCAGAACGAAGGCACCAGCCCAGCCGAGCACGGGGAGCAGCGCGTGGGCGATGACCGCGATGACACCGGTCGTCGCGACGACGAGCCCCAGGGCCAGCGGAACGATCCAGCCGCCGCGACGGCGCATCTCGTCGGTCGGCGCCGTCACCGTCTCCCAGTACAGCAGGGGCGGGAGGAAGACGAGAAAGACGACGCTCGGCTCCAGGGTGACGCTCGGGACGCCGGGGACGAACGCCATGGCGGAGCCCGCGATCACGAGCAGGATCGGGAACGGACGCCCCCAACGGCGTGCCAGGCCGACCAGCGGGAGCGCCGCCAGCAGCAGAACGACCACGAGACCGACCTCGGCCGCCATGTGGCTTCGAGCATACCAGGCACTGCGCGCGGTCGCCAACAACATCGGCGTGATGCCGATCGAGAACGATGCCGAGTACAGTTGTCCGAGCTGCGGCGAAACCAACGCGGTCGGGGTCGATCCGACGCAAGGCCGACGTCAGCGCTTCGTCGAGGATTGCCCCGTGTGTTGCCGGCCGTTGGTCTTCACCGTCGTCGTCGATCGTGACGGCGACGTGGTGGTGGAAAGCGTCGAGCGCGAATAGCATGACGCTCGCTCCCGGACTGCGCGTTGCGCGATCGCGGATCCACGGCAAGGGATGCTTCGCGGCCGCCCGCTTTACGCGGCGCCGCAAGATCGCCGAGTACACGGGTGAACGGATCACCAACGCCGAGGCCGCGCGGCGCGCCGCTCGTCGCCGGATCTGGGGGTTGTGCGGGCTCGACCACGGGTGGTCGATCGACGGCAGTCGCG
>JBEKAU010000142.1:0-6782 GCA_050015755.1 Vulcanimicrobiaceae bacterium
CCCAAACGAGACGGCCGCAAGCCCACCATCCTGGACATCTCGAACGCGCAATGGAACGACGTCCTCGCGATCAACCTCACCGCGCCGTTCCTGCTCTTCCGCGACCTCTTCAATCTGCTCAAGATCGGCGGCTCCGCGCGCGTGGTCAACGTCTCTTCACGCTCGGGCCGCGCGCCCTCGCCGGTGACGGCCGCGCACTATGCGGCGACGAAGACGGGGCTGATCGGCTTGACGCGTATCATGGCGTTGGAGGGTGCCCCGTTCGGCATCACGGCGAATTGCGTCGCTCCCGGACCGGTTCTGACCGGCCTGACGTCCGTCTCCGCCGAGGTGCGCGCCGACATCGTCGGCTCGATTCCCCTCGGTCGTTTCGGCGATCCCGACGAGGTCGCCGCGGTCATTGCCTTTCTCGCCTCGGACCAAGCGTCGTTCGTGACCGGCGCCGTCTTCGACGTGAACGGCGGCACCTACATGCCATGACCCGGTATGACTTCGTGATCGTCGGTGCGGGATCGGCGGGCTGTGTTCTCGCCAATCGCCTTTCCGCGTCGGGCCGGTGGAACGTGCTGCTGCTCGAGGACGGACCGCGCGATTCCCATCCGTGGATCCATGTGCCGATGGGATTCGGCATGATCTTCGGTCACCCCGATCTCTCTTGGCCGTACGCCGCGGAGCCTTCGCCGGAGCTCGATGACCGCGCGATCGCATATCCGTATGGTCGCGTCTTGGGGGGCAGCAGTTCGGTCAACGGACTGCTCTACGTTCGCGGTCAGCGAGAAGACTACGACCACTGGCGCGATCTGGGAAATCTCGGCTGGGGCTACGAGGACGTGCTGCCGTACTTTCTTCGCGCCGAAGACCATCTCGCCGGCGGCAACGCCTGGCACGGCTCCGGTGGACCGCTCGCGGTCTCGGCCCAGGCGCATCATCCAATTGCCGACGCCTTCCTCGATGCGGCGGAACGCGCGCATTTTTCGCGCAATGACGATTTCAACGGAGAGCGGCAAGAAGGTGTCGGCTACTACGAAACGACCAGCCGGCGCGGACAGCGCTGCAGCACGTCCGTCGCATATCTGAAGCCCGCCAGAGCGCGGAAGAATCTCGTCGTGTTGACGGACGCACGCGCGGTTCGCGTCACCTTCGAGAACGGCCGGGCGGCGGGCGTCACCTACGTTCGATACGGACGGACGCACCAGGTGACCGCGTCGCGAGAGGTCGTGCTCGCCTGCGGAGCCATCGGGACGCCGCACCTCCTGCAACTCTCCGGCATCGGCGATGCGCGGATGCTCGGACGACTCGGAATCCCGGTCGTGGCCGACGTGCCCGAGGTTGGCGAGAACTTGCAGGACCATCTCCGGGTCTCGGTGATCTTCCGAGCGACGCGGGCGCTGACGCTCAACGACGACTATCACCATCTCATCCGGCGCGCCCGCATGGGCCTCGCCTATGCGCTCTTTCGTAGCGGCCCGCTGGCGTACAGCGCGGGAACCGCCGGCGGCTTCGTACGCTCGAGCGCCGACGTCGCGACACCCGACCTCCAGATCATTTTGCAGCTCTTCAGCTGGGGCGGCTTGGGAAGACGCCTGCACCGATTCTCCGGATTCTCGACGCAGGTGGCGGACTTGCGCCCGCGGAGCCGAGGCCGCGTCACCGTCGGCTCACCCGATCCGATGACGCCGCCCACCATCCTGCCGAATTACCTTGCGAGCGCGGACGATCGGCACAAGCTGCTCGCCGGCATCGGCATTCTTCGACGCATCGCGGCGACGGAGCCGTTGGCCGGACTCGTCGCGGCCGAGGTCACACCCGGTCCCGGATATGATAACGACGAGGCGTTGTTGGCCTATTGCCGCTCGTCGGCCGCCACCACGTTCCACTCCTCGGGCACCGCTCGCATGGGTCGCGATGAGGAATCGGTCACGGACGCGCGACTGCGTGTCCGTGGCGTGCGCGGGTTACGGGTCGCCGACGCGTCGATCATGCCGCGACTCGTCTCCGGCAACACCAACGCGCCGATCATCATGATCGGCGAGAAGGCGTCGGACATGATCCTCGCCGACGCGAACGGTTAGGCGCCGGGACGACGCCCGACGGCGTCGATGAACGCGACCGTCTCCCGCAGACACTCTTGCGGCGCGGCGTTCATGACGTTGAACGGCTTCCCTTCGATCACCGCGAGCCGGCAGTCGGGCATCGACTCGGCCGCCCGGCGAATGTCCGCCATCGGCGCCTGCACGGCCGCTCCTCCGGCGAGAATGAGCGTCGGGACGACCACCTCGGGCAGCCGATCGGAGAGATCCAGGTCCTTGATGTAGCGAAACACCTTGGCGAGAAAGACCGACGGGATGCGTGACTGCTGTTGGACGTACCAGGTGCGCAGCGCCGGATCGACGTCCGCCGGTAGGCGCGTATGATTCGTCGTGCGTGCCCATTCCGCCGTTCCATCCTCTTCGACCATCCGGATCCACTCCGTCCAGGGAACGGACGAACCTTTGAGGTTGTAGGTGAACCCGGCCAGCACGATGCTCTCGATGCGCGAGGGATATCGAATCGCGAAGTCGATCGCCACCGCCGAGCTGAACTCCGCCATCACGAAATGCGCCTTCGCGATCCCGAGCGCATCGAGGAATCCCGCCAAATCGTCGGAGAAGGGCTCCAGTCCCATCACGAACTGATCTGGAATGGCGGAGGATTCGTTGTGTCCGCGCACGTCGACGTTCAGGACGCGATAACGCCTCCCCAGGGTCGGTACCCACTCGTACCAGAATTTGCGGTTCTTGGTGAAACCGTGCACCAACACGACGGTGTCACGCCTCACCCACGGCGGCCCGAAATCCAGCTCGTCGTAGGCCAGCTCGACGCCGCTCTTCAGTTTCACGAGCGCCACGGCGTTACGTCACCTCCGCGAGGAGGCGATCGACGAAATCGGCCCCGGCTTGCTGACGAATCTGCTCGTATACGGGAGTCATCTGGTGCTTGAACGCCGCCCGATCGACGTCGAGAACGGTCGTGCCTTTCGCCTTCAACGCCACCAGCACGCTCTTCTGATACTCGACGAAGCTCCGCCGCCAGAAGGGCAACACCTCGGCAGCAGCGAGCTGAATCGCTCGCTGCTGCGGAGCGGGCAACGCGTCGTACTTCATCTTGCTCATCATCAGCGGCCCAGGGTTGTAGAGATGATGCGTGAGCGACACCGACTTGAGCACCTCATACAGCTTCGTGGTGAGCACGGTGGGAGGCGGTATGTCCAGACCGTCCACCACCCGTTGCTGGAGGGCCAGATACGTCTCAGAAAAGTCAATGATGGTGGGAACCGCTCCCAGTGCCTTCATGATCGACACGTACACCGCACCGCTCTGAATCCGAATCTTGAGACCGCGCACATCGGCGGGCTCCGTCACCCGTGCGGACACGAACTCGAGATCGCGCCAGCCGTGCGTCGTCCACGCCAGCACGAGAATGCCCTTGCGGGCGAGATCGTCGGCGACGGCACGGCCGATCGGACCGTCGAGCACACGCTCAGCGACGGCGGCGTCGGCAAACGCGAACGGAAGGTCCAGCGCTTGCGTTCGCGGAGCGACGGACTCGAGCCACGCCGTCGACTGTGAGGTCATATCGACGACCCCGTCCTGGACGTCGGTGATGCTCGCCTTCTGCGTCCCCAGCACGCCGTTGTAGAACAACTGAACGTGGAGCGCACCGCCGGAGTGCTCCTCGACAAGCTGCGCGAACTTCGCCGAACACGTCGAGATCATGTCGGCCTCGTTGACTGGTAGGTTCAACTTGAGGATCGTCGCGGCACCGGCTGCTCGCGGGGCGATGAACGGTACGCCGAACGCACCGCCGGCAGCGACAGCTGCCGCCGCTCCCAAGAAGCGGCGGCGCGAAACCGGCGCGGGTCCTGGTCGCGCGGTCATCGATCAACCATGGGCTTCGACGACCTTTCCATCCCGAACCTCGACCCACAGCGGGTTCCCGGTGCGCAAGCCGTCCGGCGTCATGTTCCAGTCGCCGGTGACCCCGGCAACGTGCTGGTGCGCGATCGCATCCCGCAGCGCGGCACGTTTCTGGGCGAGGGGCGCGTTCGAGCGCAGGACGCCGCTGGTTTTCAGTGCCTCTCCGAGCAGCAACGCGCTGTCGTACATGTACGGCGCCGTCGGCTCGGGAACGACGCCGCCGCTGCGCTTCTCGAATTCGGCGTCGAAGGCGCGCTTGCGAGCGTTCCCGAGCCCCGGCCATGACTCGAGCATTACCCAGCCGTTGGTCATCGCGCTGCCGCCGATGCGCAGCGAGTCCGGCGTCACCGACGTGGTCGTAAAGAGGATGGGCTGCTTCATCCCAACACCACGCACCGCTTTGACGATCGCTCCGGTCGGATCCGGATAGGCGCTCACCACCAGCACGTCGGGCTTGAGCGCCTGCGCCGCATCGGCTTCGGACTCGTACGTCGCTTGCTGGCCCGACACGTCGATCCGCCGCACCACTGTCACGCCGTCGGCTTGGAGCGCATCCAAGAGAAATGTCGCTTGCGCGGACGAGGCGATCTCGTCGCGATCGACGATCGCCACGACGGTCTTGAACTTCTTCATCGCGACGAATTTGTCGGCAGCCGCCTTTTCGAGCACGTTCCCCGGCAGGAAGACGTTGAACGTCCACGGCCGGTTCTGCGCAATGATCGACGCGTCCGAGATGCTCGAGCTGATCGCCGCGACACCGGTCGCGTTGGCGATCGGGAACGCCGCCTTGCAGGTCGTGCTGAGATTCGGGCCGAGTATCGCGAGGCTGGCGCCGACCAGGCCGTGCATGATCCCGGCCGACTGCGCGGCGATGCTGCCGTCGTCATAGAGATCAGCCTTCAGCTGATATCCGTCGATCCCGCCGTGCGCATTGAGCGCGTCGAACGCCATCTGCAGCGCGAGCTTGTCGCCGGCACCGTATTCGGCCCCGGACCCCGTGAGCGGAAGCACGACCGGGATCGTCATCGTACGATCGTCGGCCGCGAGCGATACGGCGGTCCGGGCACCGAACGCGGCGGCGATCAGCGAGACTGCCAACATCCATCGAGCGAATCGAGTCATCTCTACTCCACGTCTTATAAACGAAGCCGAGTATACCGACACTTGTCGGCGCCATCCTCGGCTTTGCTATCATATGATATTCACTTCGCGCACCACCGTCGCGTTCGGCGACGATCTTACACCTGACGCGCGCCGTACCCCGCAGGACGCCGCCGAAGCGCGCTGAACGCGCGCGACGTGAGGACGCTAGCAGACATCCGTGTGATTGCGGTGGAACAATTCGGCGCCGGTCCGTTCGGGACCGTACAACTCGCCGAGCTCGGCGCCGACGTCATCAAAGTCGAAGACGTACGGTCGGGCGGTGATGTCGGGCGCAGCATCCCACCGTATCAAGGCGGTCACGACAGCCTCTTCTTCGAGACGTTCAACCACGATAAGCGCAGCGTCGCGCTCGACCTCGCCCATCCGGACGGCCGCGTCGTCTTTCACGACTTGGTACGCAACGCTGACGCCGTGTTCTCGAACCTGCGCGGCGACATGCCCGAGCAGCTCGGCTTGCGCTACCGCGACCTCGCAGCCTATAACCCTCGCATCGTCTGCGTCTCGCTGTCGGGCTTCGGCATGACCGGACCACGGCGCGCGCAGCCCGCCTACGATTACGTCCTGCAAGGCTTAGCGGGCTGGCAGGCATTGACCGGAGCACCCGATGGTCCGCCCACGAAGTCGGGCCTATCCCTGGTCGATTACAGCGGCGGCCTCGTCGCCGCGCTCGCGTTGCTGGCCGGCATACACGCCGCTCGCCGTGACGGCGTAGGCTGTGACTGCGATACCTCGCTCTTCGACACCGCGATGAGCATGCTCACGTATGTCGCCGCGTGGACGCTCGCACCGGAGGGCACCTATCAGCCCGAACGCTTGGCGAATTCGGCCCACCCCTCGATCGTCCCGTTTCAGAACTTTCGCACCTCCGACGGTTGGATCGTGGTCGTCTGCGCGAAGGAGAAGTTCTGGCGGCGGCTCGTCGACGTGCTCGAACTGGACGCGGTGCGCGACGATCCGCGCTTCGTCGATTTCGCCGCTCGCCGCGCGAATCGCGAGCTGGTCGTGAAGACGCTCGCCGATGTCTTCGCCACGCGCCCGAGCGCGGTCTGGGTCGAACTGCTCACATCGGCCGGCGTGCCGACCGGTCCCGTGCAAGACGTCTCCGCCGCCCTCGCCGACCCGCAGACCGAAGCTCGTGGACTGATCGCGGGGACGCCGCACCCCCGCTTCGGCGAAGCCCGCTGGGTCGCGAGCCCGGTGAGAGTCGCCGAGAAATCGGCCGTGCATCAGCGTGCTCCGGAGCTCGGCGAACATACGACAACCGTCTTGCGGGACGTCCTGGGCTACGACGACGCGCGCATCACCGCACTCCGCGAGGGCGGAGCGCTGGGACCGCCATTGGATCGCACGTCATGACACGCGGGCCGACGTATCCTGATATTCCGAACGAATGGCTCGCAGGCGCCCCCAGCGGCTACACTCGGAACCATACTGAGAGACGAGCGTATGGGGAGGGACACGTTGGCGACGAAAACGCGCCCGTCGACGGCGAAGGACCCGGCGCTCTCGGCGCTCGGACCGGACGTTGCGATCGCGCTGCTGCGGCTGATGCTGCTCGTGCGGCGCCTCGACATTCGCGCGTTCCAGCTCAATCGGCAAGGCAAGATCCCGTTCGCCCTGGGCAGCGAAGGCCATGAGGCGGCGCAGGCGGGAGCCGGGCTC
>JBEKAU010000143.1:0-6741 GCA_050015755.1 Vulcanimicrobiaceae bacterium
TTGTCCACTGTTACTTGGCAGACACCTCAACCGCCGCGTGATAGCGTCGTCGTGCAAGGGGGATTTCCATGTTCAACGGTGAGGCAATGCCGGGCGAGCGCGAGACGTACATCGTTCGCAGTGTCGTGGAGTTCATAGAAAAGAACTTTACATCTTCCATCAGCTTGCGCGACGTGGCCCAGGCACTGGGATACTCGCCCGCGCACCTGACGCACACGTTCTCCTCGCTCACCGGGACGCCGGTGACCGCGTGGATCATCAAGCGACGGCTCTCCGCCGCGAAAGAGCTCCTGACGGGTACCAGTGAGAACGTCAGCCGGGTGTGCGAAGCGGTTGGCTTCCGCGATCCGTGCTACTTCTCGCGTCAGTTCGCTCGGCACGTCGGCCTCACGCCGGCGCAGTTCCGATCCGCACACCGGTCGCCGAAAGATCAGTCCGCCGCGTAGCACCGCGCGAGGAGCGAGCCCTCACCGATACCGGAGCGCCCCCACTCAAACAGTTTGGCGTGACTTTATTTTTCGAGAACCTCGCTGAAAGGGAAACTCGTCGCGGGCTCTCCGTTTCGTGAGCAGCGCCCATTGAAAGGCGTTTCTCACATGAACTCTACCACTACTTCGTTCCCGCGTAGCGTCAACGACAAGTACCTCGGCGTCGTGCAGCTCGCGCGCACCATCGACAAAGCAAAGATGGTCGCCAACGGAACGATCGGCGAGTATCACTACGGCTGTTCTATGGACCAACACCTGTTCACGGAATTCGGCATTGACGAAAAGAAGCTCTCGGCGATCGTCTCCGACGTCTCCAAAAACGCAAGTCACTCCAACAACATCGAGGCCTACGTGAAGCCACTGGTCCAAAAGAAGACCCAGGTTGAGATCGACCGCTTCAATACCGACACGCTCGCGAGAAAACCGAACGCGGACGGTCAGGAAACCTTCAACATCCTGCGCGCGAAGGTCGCGCCGGAGCGTACCGACGTCACCACCTGGCCGGACCTGCTCGACCTCGAAGAAGGTCGCACCGTTCCGAAGCGAACCTAAGCACCGTCGAGAGCGCCGCAAGGCGCTCTCGCTTTTCTCCGAAAGCCGGGCGTCCTGTGACCTTCAGTGAACTCGTTGCGGTCGTCAATGACCGCGTTACCGCGGAAAGTTCCGCGCGGTGTCGGTTCGGAATGGCGAATCCGACGAACGCAAGCTGGGGCTGCGGAACCAACCATGTGACGCTCCACCGGCATTCCGAGAACGCGGCGCTTCGGCTGATGCTCTTTCGCATATCCGGGCCCGCCTCGTCGCAGACCTACGACGGCGATATCGACGCCCCGCTGCTTCGCCGGGTCGGAGCGCTCATCGCGACACATCTCAACGCGCCGTAACTCCGCCGGATGTCACCGACGGCCTCGCACCGAAGGCTGTCGGTATGCTGCCCGAACTGCTGGTCACGGCGCGCCTCCGCTGTGAGCGCTTCACCGACGGGCACGTCGCCGAACTCGCCATCCTCGACGCAAATGAGCGGGTGCAAGCCACGATTTTCGGCCACACCTACTCGTTCGATGAGACGCGAGCCCGCGTTGCGCGGCGCGTGGCGTCATGGGCCGAGCACGGCTACGGCGACTACGTCGTGCGGCTCCCGGACGGCACCTTCGTCGGCTGCGTCGGCCTCTTTCCCGCGGCCGCGGACCCGCGCGCGGTGAACGTCGGCTACGCGCTGCGACCCGAGTACTGGGGACGCGGCTACGCCACCGAGCTTTGCGTCGCAATCGCGCACGCGGCCACCGCGCTGCGGCCGACGGCGATCGAAGCCGTCGTGCTCGAGACGAACCTGGACTCGCGCCGCGTGCTCGAGAAGTCCGGCTTCCGGCTCGTCGGGCCGAACCCGACCGAGCCAGAAACGCTCCTGTATCGCTTCACGCCCGCGTGACGGTCAGAAGTCCGGAAGCTGATCGAGGAATTTGTCCAGGGTGATGGGGTAGTCGCGCACGCGCACGCCGGTGGCATGGTAGACGGCATTCGCGATCGCCGCTCCCACCCCGCAGATGCCGAGCTCGCCCACGCCTTTGGCTTTCATCGGCGACGAGATCGGGTCGACTTCGTCGAGGAAGATCACCTCTTGGTGCGGGATGTCGGCATGCACCGGGACTTCGTACCCGGCGAGGTCGTGGTTCACGAAAAAGCCGCGCTGCTTGTCGACCGCCAGCGCTTCCATCAGCGCCGAGCCGACGCCCATGGTCATCGCGCCGATGAGCTGGCTGCGAGCCAACTTCGGATTGAGGATGCGCCCCGCGGAGCACACCGCCAGCATGCGGCGGATGCGAATCTCGCCGGTCGCAGCGTCGACGCCGGCCTCCACGAAGTGGGCGGCGAACGTCGACTCTTGAAAGCGCTCGTCGAGGTCTCCGTACTCGATGCTGTCCTCGGCTGACAGCCCCGTCTCGCCGGCAGCGACAGCGAGGGTCACGCTCTGGCCGCGCGCGCGCACGGAGCCGCCGGAGAATTCCGCCTCCGCCGCGTCGAATCCGAGCTTCTGCGCGATGACCTCGCGGAGTTTCATACAGGCAGCGTAGACGCCCGAGGTCGAGTTGTTGGCGCCGAATTGGCCACCCGACCCCGATGACGCCGGTGAGTCGGAGTCGCCGAGCAGCACGACCACGCGATCGAGGTCGACACCCATGGTCTCCGCGGCGGTCTGCGCGATGATCGTGTAACTGCCGGTGCCGATATCCGTCATGTCGGTCCGAACCGTGACGACGCCGTGCTTGTCGAGGTCGACGCGCGCACCCGATTTCAACAGCAAGCTATTGCGGATGCCGGCCGCGACACCCATGCCGACGAGCCAACGGCCATCGCGCACCTGCCCCGGCTTGGGGTTCCGTTCGCTCCAGCCGAACTTCTCCGCGCCCAGGCGCAGGCAGCCGTTGAGATTGCGGTACGAGAAGCGACGCTCGGGTTTCGCTGGGTCGACTTGCGTATCGTTGCGGATGCGGAACTCGACCGGATCCAGCCCGAGCTTCTCAGCCAGCTCATCCATCGCGATCTCGAGCGCCAAGTGGCCCGTCGAGTCACCCGGGGCGCGCATCGAGTTGCCCTCCGGCAGATCGAGCGTGACCATCCGCATCTCCGTCAGACGGTTCGCGCCGGCGTACAGCAGGCGCGTCTGCGACACGGCTCCTTCCGGGAAGGCCTCGGGCAGATTTCCGGACGTACTCTCGTGCGCGATCGCGGTGATCTTGCCGTCGGTCCCGGCACCGATGCGCACGCGCTGGATGGTTGCCGCGCGATGGGTGGTGTTGTTCATGACGAAGGGCCGCGTGAACGCGACCTTGACCGGCCTGCCGGCCGCCTTGGCACCGAGGGCGGCGAGCACCGCGTCCGCGCGCACCCACAGCTTTGAGCCGAAGCCGCCTCCGATGTACGGCGACTCGAGCCGCACCTTGTCGGCGGGAATGTCGAGTATCTTGGCGACGCCTTCTTTGCTCCAGGCGATCATCTGGTTCGACGTCCAGAGCGTGAGCTGATCGCCATCCCAGGCTGCGATCGAGGCGTGCGGTTCCATCATCGCGTGGCTCTGATCCGGCGTCGTGTACACTTCGTCGACGGTGACGTCCGCCGCTGCGAACGCGCTCTCGAACTCACCGACCCGTTGGAACGCCATCACGTCCTCGGCGGGATTGTCGACCAGCGGTGCCTGTGGCGCGCCGGCGGCCAGGTCGAATCGGCCCGTTTCCTCGATGTACTCGACGCGAATCAGCAGCGCCGCGGCGCGCGCCTCCTCGAACGTCTCAGCGACGACGATCGCGATCGCCTGATGGTAATGCTGAATCTCCGCCCCGCCGAACAGGTACGCGTAGTTCGAGCGGCCTCGGCCGAGCCGGGGCGTATCCAACGCCGTCACGATGGCGATCACGCCCGATGACGCTTTGGCCTCGGCGAGGTCCATCGACGCGATCCGGCCCTTCCCGATCGCCGCACCGAGGATGAACCCATAGGCTTGATTCGCAACGACATCGTGACGTTCGTAGGCATATGGGGCCGTGCCCGTGGTCTTGAGCTTGCCGTCGATGCGATCGAACGGTTTCCCGATGACCTTCAGTTGGTCGATGGCATTGACCGCCGCCGGTGTGTCGAACTTCATGCGGACGCCTTCGCATCAGCCAAGACCGCCGCGAGCGTGCGCTCGACCAGGCGCAGCTTGAACGCATTCTCGCTCGTCGGCTTCGCGTCGGCGAGGAGCTGCGTTGCCACCGGCTTCGCGCCGCCGGGCAGGGCGGCGTCCGCCGCGGCGACGCGCCAGGGCTTCGGCGCGATACCGCCGATCGCCACACGACCGGAGCCGTCTCGCTGCACGATCGCGGCGACCGACACCAGCGCGAACGCGTACGACGCGCGATCGCGCACCTTGTGATAGAGGTGCGTCCCGCCGATCGGCTTGGGCAGCGTCACCGACGTGATCACTTCTCCCGCGCCCAGCTCCGTCTCGACATGCGGGGTGGAACCCGGCAGGCGGTGGAACTCGGCGATCGGAATGGCCCGCGTCGAGCCATCGGGCTTGACGGTCTCCACCGTAGCATCGAGCGCGCGCATGGCGACGGCCATGTCGCTCGGATGCGTGGCGATGCAGGCATCGCTGCCGCCGATGACTGCTAGTTGCCGGCTGACGCCGCCGATCGCGGCACAGCCGGCGCCGGGCTCGCGCTTATTGCACGGCTGATTGGTATCGTAGAAGTACGGGCAGCGCGTGCGTTGCAGCAGGTTCCCCGCCGTCGTCGCCTTGTTGCGCAGCTGTCCGCTCGCGCCGGCCACGATCGCCCGCGAGAGGACCCCGTACTCCCGGCGTACGCGGCTGTGCGCGGCCAGGTTCGTGTTCGTGACCAGTGCCCCGATCCGCAAGCCGCCGTCGCTCGTATCCTCGATGCGGTCGAGATCGAGTTTGGTCAAGTCGATGATGTGCTCGGGCGTTTCGATCTGCAGCTTCATGAGATCGAGCAAATTGGTGCCGCCGGCAATGAACTTGGCATTCGGCACCCGGGCCGCAGTTGCCGCGGCGCTTGCCGGCGTCGTCGCGCGTTCGAAGGTAAACGGCTTCATGCGCGCTCTCCCGCAACCTGGGCAATCGCCTCGCGGATGTTGGAATAGGCCCCGCAGCGACAGATGTTGCCGCTCATGCGCTCGCGCAGTTCTGCCTCGGTCACCGTGGTCCTGACCGTGAGGTCAGCCGTGACGTGACTGGGCACGTTCGCTGCGATCTCCCCCAGCACGGCCACGGCGGAACAGATCTGGCCCGGCGTGCAGTATCCGCATTGGAAGCCATCGTGCTTGATGAACGCCGCCTGCATCGGATGCAGGTCGCCCGGCGTGCCGAGCCCCTCGATGGTCGTGATGGTGTCGCCTTCGTGCATCACGGCAAGGGTCAGACAGGAGTTGATGCGCACGTCGTTCACCAGAACGGTGCACGCGCCGCACTGCCCGTGGTCGCAGCCCTTCTTGGTTCCGGTCAGCTGCACGTGCTCACGCAGCGCGTCGAGCAGGGTCGTCCGCGTGTCGAGTTCGAGTTCGTATCGCTCGCCGTTGATCTCGAACGAGACCGGCGCCATGCTCGGCGCAACGGGAGGATTAGCCACCTGCAAGTTCATCGTTGCACCTTCCAGCCGAGTGCGCGCCGCTCGTACGGCCTTTTCCCGGCTCGTCGTGAGAATAACGTCCCGGGGAGCTGCCGGCCAGCTCGGCGAGCTGCCAAGCATGTGCGGGCCCTGCGCGGCCTCTGTCCCCGTGGACTCCCCGCAACGCATCGCGAAACCGCTCCGGTTTCGTGGGTGTCGTTTCGCTCATGCAAACGCGAAAGATCGGGCAACTCGACGTGTCCGTGGTCGGCCTGGGATGCAACAACTTCGGCTGGGGACTCGACGAGACGGCGAGTGCGCAGGTCGTCGCGGCCACGCTCGATGCCGGCATCACCCTCTTCGATACGGCCGACGTCTACGGCAAGACGCTCAGCGAGGAATATCTCGGCAAGGCACTCGGAGCGCGCCGCAAGGACGTCGTGATCGCGACCAAATTCGGCAGCGAACTCGACCAGACGCACCAGGGCGCTCGGCCGGAGTATGTCCACCGCGCCGCCGAAGACAGCCTGCGGCGCCTGGGGACCGACGTCATCGACCTCTATCAGCTTCACCGGCCCGACCCGGACGTCCCGATCGCCGAGACGCTCGGCGCACTCGATGAACTCGTCAAGGCCGGCAAAGTCCGCGAGATCGGCTGTTCGAATTTCACTGTCGAGCAGCTCACCGAAGCGCACGCGGCCGTAAAGCCCGGTTCGGCGCGCTTCGTCAGCGTGCAAAACGAGTACAGTCTGGTCCACCGCGATCCCGAAGCCGGTGTGCTCGACTTCTGCGCCCGCGAAGGCCTCGCGTTCCTCCCCTACTTCCCCCTGGCGAGCGGCTTGCTCACCGGCAAGTATCGCCGCGGTCAGACGGCGCCGACCGGGACGCGTCTCGGCGGCGGCGCGTACATGGACTTCACGCGTCTTCTCACGAAGCAGAATCTCGATCTCGTCGAACGGCTCATCGCGTTCGCGGAGGCACGTCACCATACGCTGCTCGAGCTCGCCTTCGCGTGGCTGCTCGCCCATCATCCCGTCGCTTCGGTGATCGCGGGCGCAACGAAGGTCGACCAAGTCCGGGCGAATGCGCAGGCCGCCGGATGGGCGCTGAGCGATGCCGATCTCGCCGAGATCGACGCCCTCCTTCCG
>JBEKAU010000144.1:0-6738 GCA_050015755.1 Vulcanimicrobiaceae bacterium
GAGTCGAGCTCGACACGGACCGGGAAGCGACCCTGCAGCTCGGGGATCAGATCGGACGGCTTGGAAACGTGGAACGCGCCGGCCGCGATGAACAGCACGTGATCGGTCGAGAGCGGACCGTGCTTGGTTTGGACGGTGCTCCCCTCGACGATCGGCAGGATGTCGCGCTGCACGCCCTCGCGCGAGATGTCGGGGCCGCGCGAGCCTTCGCGGCCGCCGGCGACTTTGTCGATCTCGTCGATGAAGACGATGCCGTGTTCGCCCGCTCGGCGCAGCGCCTCGCGCTTGACGGCGTCCATGTCGATCAGCTTGTCGGCTTCCTGCTGCGTGAAGATGCGGCGCGCATCGGCGACGGTGACCTTCTTCTTCACCCGCTTCTTGGGCAACAGGCCGCCGAGCATCTCGCCCATGTCGCCGCCTTGGCCGTCGCCTCCGCCCATCATCCCGATCGGCAGCTGCGCCTGCTCTTCGACCTCGATCTCGATTACGCGCACGTCAAAGAAACCGCGTTCGACGTCGGCGCGTGCCGCGGCGCGCACCCGCGCCGACTCATCGTCGGGCAGCGTGCGGGTATTGGCAGCGGCCTGTTGCGGCGGCTGCTGGCACGCGTTGCCGAAGATCGAGCCGAGCGAACCCAGCGGGTTCGACGCCTGCGGTTGCGAGGGTCGCGTCTCGGGGTGCAGCACGTCGACGATCCGCTCGACCGCCGCCGCGTCAGCCGCTTCGGCGACGTCGGCATGGCGCTCGTCGGAGACCATTCGCACCGCCGCCTCGGCGAGATCGCGCACCATCGACTCGACGTCGCGGCCGACGTAGCCGACCTCGGTGTACTTGGTCGCCTCGACTTTGATGAACGGCGCACCCGCCAGCGAGGCGAGCCGACGCGCGATCTCGGTCTTGCCGACGCCGGTCGGCCCGATCATCAGGATGTTCTTCGGCACGATCTCTTTGCGGACGTGCTCGGGCAGCCGCTCGCGGCGATACCGGTTGCGCATCGCGACGGCCACCGCGCGCTTGGCCTCGGCCTGCCCGACGATGTGGCGGTCGAGCGCGGCGACGATCTCGCGCGGCGTGAGCGTCTCAGGCGCCGCCAGCACCGCGATCCCACTCATAGACTCAAGACCTCGACGTCGTCGTTGGTGTAGATGTCGATGCGGCCGGCGATGCGCAGCGCTTCGCGCGCGATCGCGGCGGCGTCGAGCTGCGAATGGCCGAGCAGGGCCATCGCCGCGGCTTGCGCGTAGGGGCCGCCGCTGCCGATCGCCGCGACGCCTTCATCGGGCTCGATGACGTCGCCGGTTCCGGAGAGGACGAACAGATGGTCCGGGGTGCCGACGACCAGCAGCGCTTCGAGGCGGCGCAGCGCCCGGTCCTGGCGCCAGTCCTTGGCCAGTTCGACGGCGGCGCGGACGACGTTGTCCTTGTACGCGCTCATCTTGGCCTCGAACTTCTCGAGCAAGGTGATCCCGTCGGCAGCACTCCCGGCGAAGCCGGCGAGCACCTTCCCGTTCGCGATGGCGCGGACTTTGCGCGCGCTGTGCTTCATGACGGTCTTGTCCACGGTCACCTGACCGTCGCCCGCCATCGCGATCTGCCCGTCCCGGCGAACGGCACAGATCGTCGTCGATCGAATTCGCATCTGTGATCACTACTACCACCGCCCCCCGGTGGTTGCAGGGGTCCCCGCAGCTCAGGAAGTCAGGGCGAACCGATCGTCGGGGGTTGGAGGGCGCAGGCGGGTGCGGGGTGGTGGGGCGTCGGCGTCGGAGACGCGGAACGTCCCGACGATCTGCGCCAGCGCGCCGGCTTCCTCGCGAATCGTCTCGGTCGCCGCGGTCAACTGGTCCATCTGCGCGGTCACCTCGACCGACGAGGTCGAGAGCGACTTCGCAGCGCTCGATTGCTGCTCGGCCGCCGAGGCCAACAGACCGACCGTCTGCGCGACCGATCCGGTCGTCATGGCGAGCTGGCGTGACGCCGTCGCGTTCTCCTCGATGATCCCCGAGACGTTGCCGACGTGGGCGCTCAACTCGCGGCTGACCTCCTGCATGCGTGTCCCGCCGGCGGAGAGCGACTCGGCCAGCTCGCGCGTCTGTCCGACCGCGTGGCCGACGCCCTCGAGTGTACGCGAGGCGTCTTCGGCCAAACTGCGGCCTTCGTTCATCGTCGTAGCCGCGGTCCGCATCGCCTCAGCGACGCGCGCCGTCTCGGCGCGGATCTCCTGGAGGATGGTGCCGCTTTCACGCGTCGCTTGCGCGGCGCGCTCGGCGAGCTTGCGAACCTCGTCGGAGACGACCGCGAATCCGCGGCCGTGCTCGCCGGCGCGCGCCGCTTCGATCGCGGCGTTGAGCGCCAGCAGGTTCGTCTGGTCGGCGATCTCGTCGATCGCCGAGAGGACGTCGGCGACCGCCGACGAGCGCTGCGCGAGCGTCGCCATCGCCTGTTCGGTCGCGCGCGCCTCGTCCGACGAGCGCGCCATGGCCTGGGCGGTGCGGGTGACGACCTTACTGGCGGCGTTCGTCTCGCGGTCGACCCGTTCGGCGGCAGCCAGGAAGTCGTTCGCGGTCGCCGCGAGCAGCGCGATCTGCTCGTCGAGCTGCGCGACCTCGCTGCTGGCCTTGCGCACGGCCTCGGCCTGCTCGACGGCGCCGCTCCCGATCTGCTGCGCGGTGGCAGCCAGCTCGCGCGCGGCATGATCGATCTCGGTGACACCGTTGGCCTGCTCGCGCGAGGCGACGGCGACGCCGTCGCTGCCCTGCGCGACGAAGGTAACCGCTTCGCTCGAGGTGCGGGCCGCCATCCCGACTTGCTCGCCGACCGCCGAGAGCTGCTGCGAGGAGTGCGCGATCGCGGCGATCGTCTCGCGCAGTCGCGCCGTCGTCGCCACGAACCGTTCGGCGTTCGCGTGCGACTCCTCGGCCAGCGTGTTGTAACTGTCGACCAGCGCGGCGATCTCATCGCCGCCGCCGCGCGGCAGCGGTTCGAGCCGCGGGAACTCGCGCGGCCGCAGATCGCCGGCGGCCAGGCCGTCGTAGGCCGCGCCGAGCGCGGCGTACGCGATCGTCGAGATGTCGCGCATCCCGCCGGTCACCCGTTGCAGGCGACGCGTCAAGCTGCGTGCGGTGGCGACCGCAATGCCGAGCAAGAAGACGATCGCGATCGCACCGAGCGCGCTCATCCACACGAGCGCGGCGGACTGCGCGGCGTTGAACTGGGCGCTGGCGTCGTCGGCCGCCTTCGCATCCGCCTGCGCGAGCGTCTGCAGCCGCGACATCACCAGCGCCACCTTCATCCGCACCAGCGCGGAGACCAAGCCCGGTGCGTGCTGCGCCGCCATCGTGCGCACCGCGTCGATCTGCCGATCGCTCGCGACGACCGCCGGCCGCGCTGCCGCAACCGCGTCGGACATGCCCGGGATCGCGACCGCCTGCTGCGCGAGCGCATCGGTATCGTCCGCGATCTGCTTGGTGACGTTGGTATATGCGCTCACCCAGATCGGCGTCTCGCCGCGATAGCCAAGGACCCGCACCAGGCTCACTTTGAAGGTGAGCGCCTCGCGCAGATCGGCCACCGTCCGATCGAACGCGTGTGCTTGACGGATCGCGTCAACCCGTCCACCCATGGACCGCATCTCGCCCACCGCGACACCGACGACGGCAAGCAACGCGAGTGCTGCCACGACGGCCTGCGCGTAGAGCCGGCCGGCCACTGAACGTCGAAACCACATCCTGATGACACCCTAGAGGACCGAACACCCAGGTCCGCCACGTCCCCGTGGCTCTTGCTCAGCATATCGGCGACACTCAGGAATACTTGAGCGTCCCTTTACACGAGCGCTACGTCACAGCCAATGTGTGCGGCGTCACTGTCGCTGCGAAGGCGTCGATGTGACGGAGAGCTCGCTCAGCAAGACGGGCGCGGCGCAGACGCTTGTCACGCACCGTCTCCGCCAGCGGCGAGAAGAACGTCCAGCTGACATTGGCTGGCTGAAAATCACTGGTCGTGGTGTTCTGCAGATGGGCGACCACCGCGCCGAGCGCGGTGTCGGCGGGGATCGCGACCGGCGGCAGGCCGAGCCGCTCGCGCGCGGCGGCCAGCCCCGCGATCGTGCCGCAGGCGGCCGCTTCGACGTACCCTTCGGCGCCGGTGATCTGACCGGCGAAGAACACGCGCTGCTCGGCGCGCAGACGCAAATCCGCCGTCAGCACGCGCGGCGCGTCGAGGAAGGTGTTGCGGTGCATGACGCCCAGCCGCAGCCACTCGGCGCTCGCCAGACCGGGCAGCTTGCCGAAGGCTTCTTTTTGCGCCGGCCACGTCAACCGCGTTTGAAAGCCGACCAGGTTCAGCGCGGTGCCTTCGGCGTTCTCTTTGCGCAGTTGCACGACGGCGTACGGCGCGCGGCCGGTGCGTGGATCGCGCAGCCCGACCGGCTTGAGCGGACCGTAGCGCAGCGTGTCCTCGCCGCGGCGGGCCAGCTCTTCGATCGGCAGGCAGCCTTCGAAATAGGGAACGTCGCCGGCGGCCAGGTCGGCTTCGAAGCCCTTGGGCTCGTGGCGCGGCAGCGTGCGCAGATCGTCGACGAACTGCAGATACGTCTCTCGATCGAGCGGGATGTTGAGGTAGTCGTCGCCTTCGCCTTTGTCGTAGCGCGACTTGCGGTACATCGGCTCGAGGTCGAGCGAGTCGAGCGCGACGATCGGTGCGGCGGCGTCGTAGTAGTGCAGCCGGCCACCGACCAGCGCATCGATCGCCGCGGCCAGCGGCTCGGACGGCAGCGGCCCGCAAGCGACGATCACCGTTCCGGTGGCCGGGATCGTCGTCACTTCCTCGCGCCGGATCTCGACGTTCGGCAGTGCGGCGAGCCGCGACTCGACCAGCGCGCCGAAGCGCTCGCGGTCGACCGCCAGCGCGCCGCCGGCCGGCACCGCCGCCGTGCGCGCCGAGGTGACGATCAGCGAGTCGAGCCGCGCCAGTTCTTCTTTCAACAGGCCGACGGCGTTCTCGAGCGCGGCGCCGCGCAGCGAGTTGGAGCAGACCAGCTCGGCGAGCGTCGCGGTGTGATGCGCCGGCCCGAACTTGTGCGGGCGCATCTCGTAGAGGGCGACCCGCGCGCCTTGCCGCGCCGCCTGCCACGCGGCCTCGCTGCCGGCGAGGCCGCCGCCGATCACGACGACGTCGGCATCACCCTGCATCAGACGGTTTCCAGTTCGGCCTCGTCGGCGTCGTCGGTCGTGCCCAGACCGGTCGCATGCGACTTATCGGTGTGGCAGAAGTACGCCACGGCGCCGCCGCGACGCTGCTTCTCGGTCACGAAGTCGCCGCAGACCGCGCAGCGCTCCTTCGCGACCTTGTCCCACGAGACGAAGTCGCAGGCTGGGTAGTTCGCGCAGCCGTAGAACGTGCGGCCCTTGCGCGAGCGCCGCTCGGCGATCATCCCGCCGTCCTTGGGGCAGATCGCGCCGCTGTCCTTGAGGATCGGCTTCGTCGTCTTGCACTCGGGATAGCCCGTGCACGACATGAACCGGCCGAAGCGTCCGGTCTTGATGACCATCGGCTTGCCGCAGTTGACGCAGACCTCGTCGGTCGGCTCGTCGCGTTGCTCGACCTTGGGCAGCTTGCGCTCCGCCTCTTCGAGCTCGTGCGCGAACCCGACGTAGAAGTCGCCCAGCACCTTGGCCGTCGCTGCCCAGTCGCCGCCCTGTTCGGCCAGCGCGTCCAGCCGCGACTCCATCGAGGCGGTGAACGTCAGGTCGACGATCTCCTTGAAGTGCTCGACCAGCAGGTCGTTGACCGCTTCGCCGATCTCGGTCGGGTGGAAGCGGCGTTCGAGCTGCTCGACGTAACCGCGCGCCTGGATCGTCTCGACGATCGCGCTGTAGGTCGAGGGTCGCCCGATCCCGTTCTCCTCGAGCGCACGCACCAGCGAGGCTTCGGTGAAGCGCGGCGGCGGCTCGGTGAAGTGCTGCTTGGGCTCGATCGCCTTCGTCTCGAGCTCCTCGCGCTCGGTCAGCTTCGGCAACAGCGGCCGCTTCTGGGCCTTGCCGTTCTGCGCCGCGGCGTCGACCGGTGCGTCGTCGACACCCTCCTCGTAGACCGCGGTGTAGCCCGCGAACTTGAGGACGCTGCCGGTGGCGCGGAACACGTAGCGGTCCGTCGCGTTGATGTCGACCGTGGTCTGATCGTAGACGGCCGGCGCCATCTGCGAGGCGATGAAGCGCTCCCAGATCAGCTGGTAGAGACGCAGCTCGTCGCGCTTGAGAATGCCGGCGACCGACTCGGGGGTGCGCAGCGCCGACGTCGGGCGGATCGCCTCGTGGGCGTCTTGCGCGCCTTCCTTCACCTTGTACTGGCGGCCGCCGCCGTGATACGTCTCGCCGAACCGTCCGACCACGTACTCGCGCGCGGCCTCGCGCGCCGAGTCGGCGATGCGGGTCGAGTCGGTACGCATATAGGTGATCAGACCCTGCGTGCCCTCACTGCCGCCCAGGTCGACGCCCTCATAGAGCGCCTGGGCGATCTGCATCGTCTTGCGGACGCGGAACTTGAGCTTGCGCGAGGCCTCTTGTTGCAGGGTCGAGGTGGTGAACGGCGCGGCCGGGTTGCGGCGCGTCTCGCGCGTCTTGACCGACGCGACCCGGAACTGCGCGCCGGTGACGGCGTCGACGATCGCCTGGGCCTGTTCGCCGTTGGTGACTTCGGCCTTTTGGCCGTCGATCTGATGGAGGTCGGCCGCGAAGA
>JBEKAU010000145.1:0-11213 GCA_050015755.1 Vulcanimicrobiaceae bacterium
GAACGGCGACGTCGGCCCGGCGCGCTATGCCGAGCTGCTGACGCGCGTGCGCGCGATCGCCGCCCGCGAGGCGACCGAGATCGCGGCGCGGATCCCCAAGGTGCTGCGTCACGTCGGCGGCTACGCGATCCACAAAGTGCAGCCCACGGCGCCGTTCAACGCGGCCACGCTGCTCGTCGGCTCCGAGGGAACGCTGGCGCTCTTCCGCGAGATCGAGCTGGCGCTGCAGCCGCTGCCCAAGCACAAGGTCCTCGGCATCTGCCACTTCCCGCGCTTCGCCGACGCGATGCGCGCCACGCAGGCGTTGGTCGCGCTCGACCCGGTCGCCGTCGAGCTCGTCGACCGCACCATGATCGAGCTGGCGCGCGGCATCCCCGCCTTCGCCGCGACGATGGCGAAGTACGTGCGCGGCGAGCCTGACGCGCTGCTGCTGGTCGAGTTCACGGCCGATGAGCCGGAGCCGCTGCGCGAGCGGCTCGTCGCACTCGACGATGCGATGGCGGATCTCGGGTTCGGCGGTGGCGTCGTCGGCCTGGTCGATCCGGCGCAGCAGGCCGAGATGCTCGAGGTGCGCTCGCAAGGCCTCAACATCATGACCTCGATGCGCGGCGATGCGAAGCCGGTCTCGATCATCGAGGACTGCGCGGTGCCGCTCGAGCACCTGGCCGCCTACACCGGCGCGCTGACCGACGTCTTCACCAAGTACGGCACCACCGGCACCTGGTACGCGCACGCCTCGGTCGGCTGTCTGCACGTGCGGCCGGTGCTCAACATGAAGAGCGACGCCGACGTCGGCAAGCTGCGCGCGATCGCCGAAGAAGCGTTCGCACTGGTACGGCACTACGGCGGCGCGCACTCCGGCGAGCACGGCGATGGGATCGTGCGCTCGGAGTTCCACGCCGAGATGTTCGGCCCGCGCATCGTTGCCGCGTTCGCCGAAGTGAAAGCCGCCTTCGATCCGACGAACCTGCTCAATCCCGGCAAGATCGTCGACGCGCCGAAGATGGACGACCGCGCCAACTTCCGCTACGGCCACGACTACGCGCCGCTGCCGCTCGACACCGCCCTCGACTGGTCGGAGTGGGGCGGGTTCAGCAACGCCGTCGAGATGTGCAACAACAACGGCGCCTGCCGCAAGGACGCCGGCGGCGCGATGTGCCCCTCGTATCGCATCACCGACGACGAGCACGACGTCACCCGCGGCCGCGCCAACGCGCTGCGCCTCGCCCTGACCGGGCAGCTCGGCGCCGATGCGCTCACCTCGCAGGGGTTGTACGACGTGCTCGACCTGTGCGTCTCGTGCAAGGCGTGCCGGCGCGAGTGCCCGACCGGCGTCGACATGGCGCGTATGAAGATCGAGTTCCTGGCGCACTACCGCAAGCAGCACGGCATCCCGCTGCGCAGCCGCCTGGTCGCCGCGCTCCCGCAGATCGCCTATCGCGCCGGCCCGCTGCGACGCCTGGCGAACCTGCGCGACCGCATTCCGGGATTCGCGAAGTTCACGGAGCGACTCAGCGGTATGAGCGCGTCGCGCCGTCTGCCGCGCTGGAGCGCCCAGCCGTTCCGCGAACGCGAGGCCGTCCCGAGGGCGAACGCCGCGAACGGCGAGGTCGTGCTGTTCGTCGACACCTTCAATCGCTGGTTCTCGCCGAGCGTCGTGCGCGACGCGGTACGGGTGCTGGCCGCGGCCGGCTACGCGACGACGTTCGCGAGCACCGGCGCGAGCGCGCGCCCGCTCTGCTGCGGGCGCACGTACCTTGGCGCGGGGATGACGGACGCAGCCCGTGCAGAGGCGACGCGCACGATCGACGCGCTGGCACCCTACGCACGCCGCGGCGTACCGATCGTCGGCCTGGAGCCGTCGTGTCTGCTGACGCTGCGCGACGAGTTCCTCGCGCTCGTTCCGACGGCCGACGCACGGCTGGTCGCCGAGCACGCGTTCCTCTTCGAGGAATTCGTGGCGCGCGAACTCGACGCCGCGCGCTGGGCGCCGCCGCTGCGGGCGCTCGACGCGCGTGCCGTCGTGCACGGCCACTGTCACCAAAAGGCGTTCGGCGCGATGCCGGCCGTGCTGCGCGCGGTGCGCGCGATCCCGGGTCTCGACGCGAGCCCGATCGAATCGTCGTGTTGCGGGATGGCCGGCACGTTCGGCTACGAGCGCGAGCACGTCGACATCTCGCGCGCGATGGCGGAGCGCGACCTGCTTCCCGCTGTCCGTGCCGCCGGCGCCGAGACCTACGTCGTTGCTGACGGCTTCAGCTGCTCGCACCAGATCGCCGACGGCACGGGCCGCGAGCCGCTGCACGTCGCCTCGCTCTACGCCGCGGCACTGACGACGCCCTAACCGGGCCGAGGTTTGCTCGGCCGGGGAACGGCGTACAAGGGCGTCATGGCCACCCCTCGCCCGGCCGCCTGGCAGTTGGGCGCCGCGCTCGTCGCGGCGGCGCTCACGGCGTGCGGCGGCGGCACGACGGCGCCCCCCGCACCGCACGGGGCGACGGCGACCGGACCGTCGGTCGGAACGACCACGCCTGGAACGACACCCTCGCCGACGCCCTCGCCCGGCGCGGTACCCAGCCCAACGCCGGGGCCGACGATCACGACGCTGGGCACCTATCACATCGCCAGTGCGAAGGTCGTCGTGGCCGGCATCTCATCGGGCGGTTTCTTCGGCGTGCAGATGCACGTCGCGCACTCGAGCATGTTCCACGGCGCGGCGATCTATGCCGGTGGCGTCGATTGGTGCGCGCAGGACAGCGTCGCATTGGCGCTCGCCGAGTGCGGCGGTGAAACGGTCAACGGACAGGCACTCTACGAGAGCACGCTCACGCAATCGGAAGCGTACGTCGATCAGCAGTCGACGGCTGCGACGATCGATCCCGAGTCAGGTCTCGCCGGGCAACCCGTGTACTTGTGGTCGGGGACGCAAGACCAGGTCGTCAATCCGAAAGAGATGGCGGATCTGGCCAGCGAGTACACCCACTACGGCGCACGCGTCACCTTCGACAACGCGTATCCGGCCAACCACGGTTGGGAATCGCCGAGCGGCCAGGTGCCGTGCGGCACCGCCGAAGAGCCGTACATGATCACCTGCACTGGTGCGAACGGTCAGCCGTACGACTCCGAGCAGACCTGGCTCACGCTCTTCTTCGGCACCCTGCAGCCGCGCAACAACGGCACGCTGCGCGGCCAGCTGTTGCGCTTCGATCAGACCGCCTTCGGCGCCGGCGCGAGCAACTCGATGGACACCAACGGCACGATCTTCGTCCCGCAGAGCTGCGCCGGCGGCGCGACCTGCGCGCTGGTCGTCGCGCTGCACGGCTGTCTGCAGGGCCACGCGCAGATCGGCGACGACTTCGTCACCCAGGGCGGGATCGACCCGTGGGCCGACAGCAACGGGATCATCGTGCTCTATCCGTACGCCATCGAGTCGCAGGTGCAGCCCTACAACCCGCAAGGCTGCTGGGACTGGTGGGGCTACGACGACCCGAACTACGCGCTCAAGGCCGGCACGCAGATGAGCATCATCACCGCGATGGTGCAGCGAATCACCGGCGTCCCCTAGGCGCGCGAGCCGACGATCAGCGTCAGTCGGTGAATTTGAGCGAGTCGAGGAAGGCGATCATGAGGTCGCGCCGCGCCGCCATCGACCGATCGAGCACGGTGAGCCCGACGCTGTGGCCATTCTCCACGGTGTATTCGCTCTCGCCCAGCGCTCCGTTCGGCATCCGAAACTCGACGCGCAGAGCCAGCACATTGCCAGATGGCCCCACCCACGTCAGCGGATGTTGTTCGACGATCGTGGCGTTCGTCGCCGTGACGAAGTCCTTGAGATCGGCCTGAAAGGTGGTATCGAACGCGCCCTTCGGGTCGGACTCCACCGCCACGTAGAGAAACCCGTCGTCGAAGCCCTTCCATCGCGAAAGACCAGTGTCGGCGCTGACGTCGTACGTCCGCGTCGCGGGAAATTGCACGCTGAAGTGATAGCCGGGCGGCACGAAGGGGATGAGATCCGCGCGCGCCGTCAGCGGCACAAACGCGAGGCCCGCCGCAACGAGCAGCGCGACGAACCGTGAAGGGCGATCCATGAGCAGGCCCCTTTGCTGGTCGGCCGAGAGCACGGTCGGCCGTGCTCCCAGCGTACCATACTCGAGGCCGTCTAGGCACCGCGGCGGACGAAGAACTCCTCGCGCACGACTTCGATGCGGTCCTTCGGCTCCAGATCGATGGGAGCGGGATGCCGCTCCGCCGCGACCATCCGCGCGTTCGCCAGCGGATCGTTGGGCTCGTCGTACTCCTCGACCAGCGCGGAGCGGACGGTGCCGCCGCGCGCGAGCACCTCGCGCTCGATCTTGAGGGGGTCCGTCCCCTCGGCGACCAGGACCGCATCGCCTTCGACGATCGTCTGGTCGACGAGTCGAGCGTCCTCTTCGTCGACGCCGTGCTCGCGCAGCAAGTCGTACAGCGTGCGATCACTGTCGCGGTGGAACCAGCGCGCCACCGGGCTGCGCCGCTTTTCGGTGACACCGTTCTGCGTCACGCCGATCCAGGTGTGCGCGCCGTCATCATGCAAGGCGTGCGCCGTCTTACTCGCGGCCTCGCGGGTCGGGAAACTGGCTACGATCGTGACGATCTCGTCGGTGTTGTACATCGGGCGCCCCTCCGACGCAATCCGTACCCCGCGCCGGTGCGGACTATCCGCACACTCTCCGCTCAGGGAACGAGCAGTACCTTGCCATAGCTGTTGCGCGACTCGACGTGGCGTTGTGCGTCGGCAGCATCACGCATGGCGTAGCGTGCGCCGATGACGACCTTGACCGCGCCGCTCGCGACGAGATCGAGCGCGGCCATCATGCCGGGCTGCAGCGGCTCCGGTCGCGCCGCGCGATAGCCGCCGGTCGAGTAGCCGAGCACTGCCCGGTTCGACATGTGCAGTTCGTTGCTCGCCGCGCGACCCGGTTCACCCGACGCCATCCCGTAGACCGCGTAGCGGCCGAACGGTGCGAGCACGGAGAACAGCGCGGTGAACATCTCACCGGCAACCGAGTCGAGCACGACGTCGACGCCCGCGCCGCCGAGCGCGTCTTTGACGCGCGCCGCGACGTCCTCACTGCGATGATCGATCGCGACGTCCGCGCCGGCGTCACGCGCGATCGCGAGCTTGTCGGCGCCGCCGGCGACCGCAACGACCTTTCCGGCGCCCAGGTGCTTCGCCATCTGGATCGCGATCGTGCCGACCCCGCCCGCCGCCGCGCTGATCGCCACGCTCTCGCCGCGCTGCAGGCGGGTGACCATCGTGAGCAGGTTGTAGGCGGTAACGAGCATCGTCGAGGCCGATGCAGCCTCGTCGGAAACCGCGTCCGGCAGCGGATACGTCAGCACCGTCTTGGCACGCGCGATCTCGGTGTAGCCGCCGTCCTCGGGGAAGGCGGCAACGCGCTGACCGACGCGAAAGTCGGTGACGCCGGCGCCGAGCGCGCGGATCGTCCCGACGCAATCCAGGCCGAGCACGAAGGGCGGCGGACTGCCGCGGTAGCCGCCGCGGCGGCGTTGGATGTCGGCGAAGTTGATGCCGCTGGCGGTGACGTCGATCGTCACCTCGCCGGGGCCGGGCGTTGGATCGGGACGTTCTTCCCAGCGCAGGACCTCGGGACCGCCGGTCTCGTGAACAACGATGGCGTGCATGGCCGCGCGCTTTGGCGCACGGTGCGGCGAGCCCTACGTCTCCGCCTCCTCCGAGCGTTTCGTGCGATCATAGCGGACATGGAGTACGTGAAGCTCGGGAAGACGGGGCTGGACGTGTCGCGCCTGTGCCTGGGGTGCATGAGCTACGGCCAGAGCGAGGGCGGCATCATGCGCTGGCAATGGACGCTCAGCGAGGCCGACAGCCGCCCGTTCATCAAGGCCGCGCTCGATGCCGGCGTCAATTTCTTCGATACCGCGAACGTGTATTCGAACGGCGAGAGCGAGCGCGTCCTGGGCAACGCCTTGCGCGACTTCGCAAACCGCGATGAGGTCGTGGTGGCGACGAAGGTCTACAACGCGCTCTGGGACGGCCCCAACGCCCGCGGCCTCTCACGCAAAGCGATCTTCGCCGAGGTCGACAAAAGCCTGCGTCGCTTGGGGATGGACTACATCGACCTCTACATCATCCACCGGCTCGACCGCACGCTGCCGATGGAAGAGACGCTCGAGGCCCTCGACGCGGTCGTCCGGGCCGGCAAGGTGCGCTACCTAGGCGCCTCGTCGATGCACGCCTGGGAGTTCATGAAGGCGCTCGGGCTGCAACGTGCGCGCGGCTGGGCGCCGTTCGTCTCGATGCAGAACTATTATCAACTCGCGTATCGCGAGGAAGAGCGCGAGATGTTGCCGCTGTGCGCGGCCGAGGGGATCGGCGTTACGCCGTGGTCACCGGTCGGCCGTGGTCTGTTGACGCGGCCGTGGTCAGATCAGCCGCAAACGCAGCGCGCGAAGACCGACGCCTTCGGCCAGAAGATTCTCGCCGCCAGCGCGGAGCTCGACCGCCCGATCGTCGAGCGGCTTGCGGAGGTTGCGCACGAGCGCGGCGTTCCGATGGCGAGCGTCGCGCTCGCGTGGATGTTGCACAAGCCGTCCGTCACCTCGCCGATCGTAGGTGCGACCAAGCCGCACCAATTCGCGAACATGGCGCGGATACGATCCGATTCCAGGACTGCGGCCTTCTGGGCTGCCTCGTCGTTCTTCGCTTTTTGCGCGAGCTGAGCTGCCTTCACCGCGGCGACGGTCGATTTGGTCCGCATAGAGCGTGGTTGCGGATCGGTCCAAAAGAACCTGCGCTACGCCGAGCGCCGGGCCCCTAGGAGGCCACCAGCGTCTCGAGTCCCGCCTGCTCGAAGTGAGCGTCAAAGGCGAAGATTTGCTTGATTCCTCGCTCCTGGGCCAAGGCGATGCTCGAGCAGTCGACGAGGCTCAGCGCCCGGCGGCCTGCGCTGAAGAATCGTGCACGGGCCGCGTCATGAAGCTCCTCGTCCACAAAGACCACTCGCATGCCGTCATCGAGCAGACGATCGAGGCTTCGAACCGCTTCGAAGCCCAATCGACGTCGTACGAGGTCGAAGGATTCTGCGACGACGTAACTGGTCACCACCAATTCCGCATCGCCCTCCACCAGCTGCTCCTCCCAGATGCGCCGCGCGCGAAGGTGCTCGGCGTCGTCCGCATCGAGCAGAGCGTAGAGGGCCGACGTATCGACGAGAATCGGATCCACTCAGCGGTCGAGGTAGTCGTCATGCCGGCGCGAGACGTCCGAGAGCCCTGAGCGATATCGACCGAGCAATGCGGAGAGTTCGCGTCGTCCGCGCTTCGCTGCATGCTGATCCAAGCTCGGCAACTTCTCGCGCAGTACCGCGATGATCTCCGAGTCTGCGGCGATCTCGCGCGCCTCCAGGACGAAGGCCTCAGCGAGGTCTCGCAGAGCACCGCTGCGGTTTGGCACGCCATAGCCTCCGCCGGGGCCTGTCCTCGACTCGATGATCCCCTCCTCGACGAGACGCCGCAGGCCGGTGCGGATGGTGCCGGTACTTACGGCGAGTCCGTTGGCGAGGTCGTCCGGCGAGGGCAACTTGCTTCCTTCCGGTATGTCGCCCGCGCGGATAGCTCTCGCCAGGGCGTCTCGCAAACGGGTTGGCATATCGCCATGGCGGCCATCGGACCGCACCGCTCTGGCAATTGCGGCCGCGGTGACGGCCTTCTGCGGTCGGGCGTGCCTCATGCGAGCGATCTTAGCGCGATCGACGCATTGTGTCAATAATTTTGTATTTATTGCTCAAAAACAACAAATACGCGGGTCGTTCTTAAACCCCGGCGACGCGCAGGCGCGCTTCGGCGAAGTCGATTTTCGCCTGGGCGCGACGGTAGGCAGCGACGTCGCCGCCGGCCGCGCGCAGCTCGTCTTGCGCCGCTTGCAGATCCCCCCGCGCTTGCCCGATGTCGACCTCGTCGCGCGAAAGTGCGGCGTCGGCGAGGATCGTCACCTTGCCGGGGAGCGCCTGCAAGAAGCCCTCACCGCACGCGAGCTCCAGGCGATGCGTCGCACCCTCGCCCTCGCGAACGTTGGCGCGCAGCACACCCGGCCGCAGCGCCGTCAGAAACGGCGCGTGCGAGGGCAGAATACCGACTTCACCTTCGGTGCCCACCGCAATGACCAGCTCGGCCTGCCCGTCATACTTGACCGACAGCGGCGTAATCAACTGAAACGGGATCGCGTTGGCCATCTAAAGGCGCTCCGCCCCAGGCTCCGCGCCCCCCACGCAAAGCGCGGGGCCCCCGGTCCGACCTCGCAACAACGTGCTGCTCAGGGCGCGATTGTTCTGCACTCGGTCCATCACCGTTACGACTTGCCGAGCTTCTCGGCGGCGAGCTTGACTTCGTCGATGCCGCCGACGTAGAAGAACGCCTGCTCGGGGAGATCGTCGACCTTGCCGTCGAGGACTTCCTTGAACGAAGCGATCGTCTCTTCGATCTTGACGTACTTGCCGCTGCGGCCAGTGAACTGTTCGGCGACGAAGAACGGCTGCGAGAACAACCGCTGGATGCGGCGCGCGCGACCGACGGCGACCTTGTCGTCGTCGGAGAGCTCTTCGACGCCGAGGATCGCGATGATGTCCTGCAGGTCGCGGTAGCGCTGCAGCGTCTCCTGGACGCCGCGCGCGACCTTGTAGTGCTCGTCTCCCACGATCGCCGGATCGAGGATGCGCGAGGACGACGCCAGCGGGTCGACGGCGGGATAGATGCCCAACTCCGAGATCGGGCGCGAGAGCGCGGTCGTCGCGTCGAGATGCGCGAACGTCGTCGCGACGGCGGGGTCGGTGTAGTCGTCGGCGGGGACGTAGACGGCCTGCACCGAGGTGATCGAACCCTTGTGCGTCGAGGTGATGCGCTCTTCGATCTGGCCCATCTCCGTCGCCAGCGAGGGCTGATAGCCGACGGCCGAGGGCATGCGGCCCAGCAGCGCGGAGACTTCCGAGCCGGCCTGCATGAAGCGGAAGATGTTGTCCACGAACAGCAGCACGTCGGCGCCCAGTTCGTCGCGGAAATATTCGGCCATCGTCACGCCGGTCTGCGCGATGCGGAAGCGCACGCCCGGCGGCTCGTCCATCTGGCCGAAGACCAGCGTCGTCTGCGAGAGGACGCCCGACTCTTTCATCTCGACCCAGAGGTCGTTGCCTTCGCGCGTGCGCTCACCGACGCCGGTGAACACCGAGAAGCCCTTGTGGACCTGCGCGATGTTGCGGATCAGCTCTTGGATGAGGACGGTCTTGCCGACGCCGGCGCCGCCGAAGAGACCGACTTTACCGCCGCGCGTGTAGGGCGCCATCAGGTCGATGACCTTGATGCCGGTCTCGAAGATTTTCGGGGTCGGATCCTGCGCCGCGAAGTTCGGCGCGTCGCGGTGGATCGGCCAATACGCGGCGGCCTTCACCGGCTCGTTCGAGTCGATCGCTTGACCCAGCACGTTGAAGATGCGGCCCAGCGTACCCTCACCGACCGGGATGGTGATCGACTCGCCGCTGTTCTTGACCACCGCGCCGCGGACCAGACCGTCGGTCGAGCCCATCCCCAGGCAGCGCACCTGATTGTTGCCGAGCTCGCTCTGCACTTCGAGCACCAGGTCGCGCTCGGCCATCGCGGTGCCGGCCAGCTCGACGCCGGCCTGCGCGTTGGCGGAGCCGTTGCTGCCGCCGGCGTGCGCGGCGCCGCCGATGTGCACGGAGAGCGCGTCGTTGATCTTCGGCAGCGACTCAGCCGGGAACTCGACGTCGACGACGTTGCCGAGGACCTGGACGACCTTGCCGGTCGCGAGATTCGTGGGGGTGGCGGTAGCGGTCACGATACGATGCTTCCTTTTGGTTTCTCGGGCTAGCCCGCGAGGGCTTCGGCGCCGCCGACGATCTCGAGGATTTCCTTGGTGATCGCGGCTTGGCGGGCTTTGTTCATCTCGACCGTGTTCTGGTCGATCAGCTTCTTGGCGTTGTCGGTGGCGTTGTTCATCGCGACGAGCTGCGCGGCGTAGAACGACGCGTTCGTCTCGAGCATCGCCGAATAGAGCGTGAACTCGAGGTACTTGGGTAGCAGGCGGCCGAGCACGAACTCGGGCGAGGGCTCGAACTCGACCGAGCCGGCGTTCTGCTGGTGCTTGATCTCGGAGGGGATCGGGAGCAATTGCCGGGTCTCGGGCCGCTGCGTCATCGTGTTGATGAGCTTGGGCGAGATCAGCGTCACCGACGAGACGGCGCCGGTGCTGAAGTCGTCGGCGACCCGCTGCGCGAGCTCGCGTGCGCTGGTGAACATGTCGCCTTGCGCGAGCGGCCAGAAGGCCTTGGTCTCACCGCGCTGGCGGCGCACGGCGTTGCGCGCCTTGATGCCGATCGCGTACCACACCGTATCGGCGTGCTCGCGGCCGTGGATCTCTGCCTGGCGGATGAGGTTGGCGTTGAACGAGCCGGCGAGTCCCTTGTCGGCCGTCATCAGGATCACCGCGCCCGGTGCGCCGTCCTTGCCCGGCTTCATGAACGGGTGGTCGACCTGACCGACGTTGGCGATCAGATCGCGCAGCATCGAACCGATCGCGTCCGCATAGGGACGCGACTGCTTCTGCAGGGCTTCGGCGCGGCGAATCTTCGCCGCGGCGACCTGCTTCATGGCCTTGGTGATTTGCTGCGTGTTCTTGAGCGACCGAATCCGGTCGCGCAGATCGCGAACGGTCGGCAACTAGAACCCCTTGTTGAATTCGCCGATCGCGTCGACGAGCTGCTTCTGGACGTCGTCCGAGAGCGCGCCCGTCGAGCGGATCGTGTCGGTGATCGCGGCGTGCTTGTCGTGCACGAAGCCGAGGAAGCGGTGGACCCAGTCCTGCAGGCGGCCGGTCGCGATTCCGTCGAGGTAGCCGCGGGTGGCCGCGAACAGCACGACGACCTGGTCTTCGAACGGCTGCGGGTCGAGCTGCGGCTGAACCAGGACGGCCGTCGTCTTGTCGCCGCGCGCGAGCTGACGCTGCGTGGCGGGGTCGAGATCGGAGGCCAGCTTCGCGAACGCGGCCAGCTCGCGGTACTGCGCGAGGTCGAGCTTGAGCTGACCGGCGACCGACTTCATGGCCTTGGTCTGCGCCGACGAACCGACACGCGAGACCGAGATGCCGACGTCGACGGCCGGGCGGATGCCCTGGAAGAACAGCG
>JBEKAU010000146.1:0-6587 GCA_050015755.1 Vulcanimicrobiaceae bacterium
GCCGCCGTCGTGGGCGCACTCTACTACAGCCGCGATGGTGCGCGACCGATGGCAGTCGCGCAATGGAACTCGCAAGACACGACCGAGGGCGCGATCCCCGCGTTCCGCGGCGAGCGCACCGCCGTCGTCGACGGCGTGGGCTTCGGTTGCGTCGCGCTGCGCATGTCCGCGCTGCGCGCGCTGCAGACGCCGTATTTCTCCGCGCACCTCTTCGTCGACGAACGCTCGCGCACGGTACGTCAATGCGACGAGGATTATCTGTACTGCGAGCGTGTGCGCACGCTCGGCTGGCGCGTGCTCCTGCACCCCGGCGTGCGCGTCGAACATTACGATCGCGCGACCAAGGAGAGCTCGCCGCGTGCATGGGAATCCGACGCCCAGACCGATCACCTCCGGATGATCGTGCGCGACCCCGACGGCACGACGCGTCTGATCCCCTTCGACGCGACCCACCCGCGCGCACCCGAACACCAAGAACCGTTCTCGGTCGCCCTCCTCTTCGGAGGCTAACCCTCAGTAGTGGTCGTTGACGACGTGCGAGACCGGAGGGCGCTTCCCGACGGAGCGTGAGAGCTGGCGCATCTTCCCGATCGTGCGCAGGCGTTCGCCGACGCTGCTGCGATAGCTCTCCAGCCGGTTCATTTGCTCTTGGCGGTAGGCGTACACACCGTGCAAGCGTTGCGCGACCTTCGCGTCGGCGGCCGGCGCGACGTCGGGTGAGGCGGCGAACAGCGCCGCCAGCTCATCGGTCAGCTTGCGCTGCGTCGCGAACGCTCGCCGCACGTCGCGCCAACGGCGCTCGACGAGCGCCTCTTCGGCCTCGAGACACGCGCGTTCGAGGGCGATGATCGTGCGAACGACGACGGCGCGAGCTGGCTCAGCCGACGAGGGCATCGAGCTGCGGAGGCGCGGACGCCGTGCCTTCGAGACGATAGCGCTTGACCGCCTCGGCCCAGGTGTCGCGCAGCTCGCCGATCATCGGCAGCAGATCCCGAACGCGCTGCGGGTCACCGTGCATGTTCGCACCCACCAGTTGGTGGTGCCAGAACTCGTACAGGCGAAACAAGTTTCGGGGCAGATCGCCGCCCACTTCGAACCGCAGTGAGCCCATCAAGAGCGCGCACGCACGCTGCGCCTTGCGCAGCAGACGATGGCGCCCCTCGACGTCGCGTGGTTGGGTCTCCATCACCTCGATCGCCTGCCGTGAGAACAGCAAGAGCGCGTCGTAGATCTTGACGATCAGTTCCTCGGGACTGGCCGAATTGATCGACGCTTCGAGGTAGCGGAGATTGGGGTTGGCGATGGGCATGGGTGCCTACGAACTGGACAAGAGGCTGGTGAGCGACTCTTGCATGGATTGGAGTTGCGCGATCTGGACTTCGCTATCGCTGAATTCCGTACGCAGCAAGTTGGCTTGCATGTTCGCTTGGTTGGTGACGGACGTGATCTGCTCTTGGAACGAGGTGATCTCGTCCTGCCCTTCCGCTTCGACGGTCTGAAAGAGCGACTGCGGTGGCACGGTGCCGACGACCGTGTTCGCCAGCGACGTCGGTAGGCCGGTCACGCTCGTCAAATACGTCCCGACTTGCGCGAGCATCCCGTTCGCGCTCGTGAACAGTTGGCTGACGGCCGTCGGATCGTCCTGGAGCGCCGCCGTCAACGTCGTGACGTCGAGTGCCGCCAGTTTCCCGTCGGTACCGTCATACGACTGGGTTCCGACCGTGGTGGAATCAGACGTATTGGTCGCCGTCGTGTCGGCCGAGTCGGACGAGTCCGAGCTGCCGTTGGTCGCGACGCCGACACTGAACGAGCTGTCGAGCTCGAGACCGATCGACGAGAGCGAGTTGTAGCCGGAACTGCCGGTATCGTAGAGGTTCGTCACCATCGAGACGAGCTCTTGTTTCAGCCCCTCGATGTCGAGGTTGTTGAAGAGGACGCCGCCGGAGGTGAGCTGCGTGCCCTCCTGCGCTCCGGTGGCGTCGTCGCTCTGCGAGCCGACCACGGGTGCGGCCGTCGCGGTATTGATCTCGGCGATTGCCTTGTTGTACGCGTTGACGAACGTATTGAGCGCCGTCTGCAACGCGGTGGTGCTCTGCGCCACGTTGACCGTCACCGGGTCGACGCCGCTCGACCCACCGATGTCCTGCTGAAGCGTCAGCGTCACACCGGGCACGACGTCGGTCACGCTGTTCGTGTTCGAGTAGACGGTCTGGCTGATGCCGCTCGCATCCGTATAGGTGATCGCGGCGTCCTGACCGACCGTCTCGTCCGCGCCGGCATAGAGCTGGCCCGGCGTCTGGTAAGCGCTCAGGAGCCCGACGGCCTGCAAGAAATTCGACGAGTCGGTCGAGGAGCCCAGCTCGATGCTCTCCGGCCCTGCACTCTTGGAAGTCAGGACGAACTGGCCCGTCGACTGATTGTACGAAGCGACCACGCCCGCCGCGGACTGGTTGATGTCGTTGATGATGTCCGCGAGGTTGTTGCCGTCGGCACTGACGTTGAAGCTGACGCCGTTGATCGAGAACGTGCCGCTGGTGACCGCGGTCGAGAGACCCGCGTTCTCGTCGGTGTTGAACGTCGCGCCTTCGTTGAGGCCGTTGAGCGGACCGGAACTCGTGATCGAATAGGTGCCGGCGTTGTCCTGCTCTTGCGCGGTGTCGAGCTTGAGCATCGCCAAGGCGTTACCGGTGTCGTCGGCGGCACCCACCGTGATCGCCGACGACGATGTGAGGCTGAACGTGTTCGTCGTCGCATCGAAGTTCGCCGTGACGCCGACGCCGCTGAGCGCGGTATTCAACTGCGAGACGAAGTCCGTCATCGTGATCGAGTTCGGGTTGTACTGGAACGCGACGCCGTCGATCGTGATCTGGGCCTCGTCGCCGTCCGTCCCGTTGGTCCCCGTCTGCGGCGACACCGACAAACCAGAGTTGGCCAGCGCGACGCTCACGTTGACCGAACCGGCGGCTTGCGTCGAACTCGCGATCTGGGTCGAGGTCGCGAGGGTCGCGGCCGTGATCGTGTATGAGCCAGGCGTCGCCGTCTCACCGGTGATCGAGGCCGCGCTGACGGCGTTCGAGTTCGTCGAGGTCGGCGCGGTCGCGTTGAAGAGATCGGGGTTGCTGAGCGCCTCGAAGCTGTCCTGGAAATCGGTGACCAGGTTCTGGATTTTCAACAGCTCGGTTTGCTGCGCGTTCAGCTTCGTGATCTGCTCTTGGTACGGCTTCTCCTGTTCCAGGGTCAGGTTCACGTACTTGTCGATGATCGCGTTGTAGTTGATGCCCGAGGCGATGCCGGGGAACGAAACGGGCGGGACGTTGGTCCCGTAGACGGTCGAATCGCTCGAGCCGCTGCTGGAGACGCCGGAGGTGGAGCTCATGTCAGGCGCTGTGGTCCACGACGGCGCCGGCGAGCTTGTTGAAGAACTGCGCGATCAACACCATCGACTCGGGCGGAAATTGGGTGATCACCTGGCCGGTCTGCGCGTTCGTGAACACCGTGACGATCTCGTTGGGATCGTGCACGACGCGAAACTGCACCGACACCTGGGACCCGCTGCCGACGAGCTGCGAGAGCGCGCTGTGCAGGGTCTCATCGTGGGGGGCGATGACCGGCGCGGAGCCGGTCGGACCGGGGTCGGCTGGCGGCGCCAGCTCCGTTGGCGGGGCAGCGCTCGCCGCTGCCGCCGTGGTCCCGTCGACCGAAAGAACGTCCATGTTCGTGCACAAGCCTCCAGTAGGGGTATCGGCTCGCTCGCCGACCCGTTTTAGGCGAGACTTTTCGCCGCTTCGGCGTAGCCCCGCACGATACCGCGCAGGACCAGATCCGGCCCCAGCACCGCGACGGCCTCGCGCGGTGGAGCAGGCGGTTGCCGCCGCGCCTGGTCCCAGGCCTCGCCGAGCGCGCGGGTGAGTGCCGCGACGTCGGCCGGGTCGAACCGGTACGGGGTGACGCCCGGCAGCGCGAACGGACGCCGGTCGGCGAGCACGACCTGCGCACCCGCCACCACGGCGGCGGCGAGCCGTGCAGCGCCGGCGCCCAGCCACGCGGCGTCGACCACGACCGCTGCCGCGCTGCGCAGGCCGGCCGCCACGGCAGGCGAGGGCTCGGGCACGATGACGAGGTCGCGCCCCCCGAACTCGCGCACGCGCTCGAGATAGCTCGCGTCGACGACCGGCCCGCACACCACCAGCGGGATCCGCGCGGCGGTCGCCGCCCGGGCGACCAGCAACTGGTTCGCCGCCGGCCCGATCGGGGCGTGCACGAACACGTACGGATCGGGGCCGACCAGCACGCCGACGTCGGCCGGCTCCGCCGACTCGACGAGCGGCGGCACGACGGCCACGATCGTGCGGCGCCCGCTCCGGCGCAGCACCGTCTGCGACTCCTGATCGCTCGCCGTGAAGACGATCGACGCGTCGCGCAGCGCAGCCGCCCCATCCTCGAGCGCCGCCTCGGGCGGTGCGTACAATCCCTCGGCGCTGGCGCGTTCGACCGTGACCGCATGGCGTGCCAGCATCGTGAGGTAGCGCTCGACCGACGCCTCGTCGGCGCCGTATTCGAAGCACAGCCGGGTCACCGTCGCGCCCCACCAGCCCCCGGCCGCCGGATCCTCTTCATACGCGTGCAGGGCGCTGGGGATGCGCGCACGCCGCGCGGCGTCGACGATCGCCCGCACCCGCTTGCCCTCGTCCGTGCCGAAGATGTGGACCAAATCGGCGCCGGCGAGGTCGGCCGGATCGTGCGCCTCGACGACCTCGAACCCCTCGGCGGCCAGGCCGGCGGCGAGCGTCGTGGCCTCGTCGGTATCGGCGCCGGGGTAGCGCGCGGCGTCACGGCGCCCCTGCACGATCGCGATCCGTCCGGCGGATCCCCCTTGCGGGGCCGAACGCCACGGTGGCGCGGGCGCGCGACGCGTGGGCGCGGCGACGCGTTCGACGGCAAACCACCCTCGCGTCGGCCCCTCGCTCGGATCGAATGCGAACCCGACGTCGATCGGCAACGGATCGACGACTGCGAGCGCATCGTTCCCGCCGGCGTCGAGCCGCACGATCGTCTCGGCCGTCTCCGGTGCGACCGTCTCGGCGCCGACGATCGCCACGGTGGCCTCGTCCGCGGCGAGCGGCGCCGGGCCGTACCACGCGAGGGCATCCGGATCGCGGTGGGCGGCCGCGACGCCGACGGTCGCGACGTCGCGCAGCAGCGCCCAACCGCCCACGGCGTCGGGCGCGTCGATGCGCACGGTCCGGCCGCGCGCGTAGCGCCGTGCCCACCGATACGGCGCGAGGCGCAGCAGCGCGTCGCGCAGCGGTGCCGCGCCGAAGGCGCCGAGTTCCCGCGCCGCGTCGAAGCGCGGTGTCTCTCCGAAGCGGACCACGTGCTCGCGAATCGGTTCGCCCCCGCGCACGAGCAGATCGAGGTGCGGGAGGATACGTTCCTGAAGCGCCGCCGCGAACGCGTCGCCGCCGCGCATCCCGGCCGGGAACAGCAGCGCGTCACGCTCGCGCTCGACGATCAGCGCCGGCTCGACGAGCACAGCCGGCACGACGGTATCTCCGTCATCGCCCCACAGATAGCAATCGATGTACAGCGTCGCGCGGCGCTGGCGCAGCACCGGTTCGATGCGGATAGCCGCCAAGCGATCGGGATCGGTGACCGGCGTGCCGGTGCTCCACGGCGCGAGCACGTCGAAGACGCGGTGCGTTCTCATCGCAGTGCCGCCACCAGCGCATCGAGCGCCTCGGCCGTGCATGCCTCGACGTCCGTAAACGCCTCACGCGGAAGACCGGCCGCCACGACCACACGGACGTCGGCCGCCATCTGCTCGCGCCAGGCGTGCAGATCCTGCACCCGTTCAACCCGCACGGCGAGCGCGTCGGTGACCGGCCGTCCGCCCGCGACGAGCGCAACGCGCACGCGGGCGGTGACGAGCGGGAGCTGCAATTCACCGTCGATCACGACGTCGGCGCGCAGCGGAGTCCGCGCGTCGAACCGGGCCGCGAGCGCACCCAAGTATACCAAGGCGCGCTCGAGCTCGCCCTCGTCGGCGACCGGCAGGATGACGACGCAGCGCACGTCGGCCGGCGCGAGCGGATCGCGCTCGAACGGCACGCGTCGTACCGGCTCGAACCCGCGCGCTTGGGCGGAGCGGTCGGGAATCGTAATCAGCGGCTGCACGACGTCCGCCGCGGCCGCCGGATTCCGCGAGGTCGAGGGGTCGAAGCGATGCGCCAACGTGTCCTCGCAGCGCACGACCGCGTAGCCGGCGGCGCGCACGCGCACGATCAGATCCGCGATGCCGCGCCGCGTCGGGCCGAGCAGCGGATCGATGCCGCCGACCGCATCGAGCGCTTCGCGCGCGAACACGATCGCCGGCGTCGCGGCCACCTCGATCGGCGTCGCGTCGCGAGCGAACGTGCGTCCTCGCTGCTCGGCCTGCGCGCGCATGTCCGCCAAATCCGTGTATCCGACGTCGGCGACCGCCTCGCCGCCGACGGTCGACGCACTTTCCGGAATCGACGGCACCGCGGCGCCGAGCGCGGGGATGCGCGCGAACGCGGCGCGCAGATGATCGAGCGCGCCGCCGGGGA
>JBEKAU010000147.1:0-6546 GCA_050015755.1 Vulcanimicrobiaceae bacterium
CGCAGCGGTCGTCGTGCTGGAGGGCTGAGCCGTGCGAGCGGTCACCGCTGCGCAGATGCGCGCGATCGACGCGGCCGCCGTCGCGCGCGACGGCGAGATCGCCCTGATGCGCGCGGCCGGCGCCGCGATCGCGCGGCTGATCGACCGCACCGCGCGCGGCGAGGGTGCGGTCGTCGCCCTGGCCGGCGCCGGCAACAATGGCGGCGACGCGTACGCCGCGCTGGCCGCCTACGGCGGACCGCGCCGGCGCATCGTCTATGCCGACGTCGCCGTCGAGGGCAGCGCCGCCCGCCGCGACGCGCGCTTCCGCGCCCGCATCGCGGGGGTCGAGGAGCGGCCCTTCCCGCCCGACCCCGGTGTCCTGCGGGACGCGGCCTTGCTGCTCGACGGCCTGCTGGGGGTCAACGCACGGCTTCCGCTCGACCCGGCTACCGCCGCGTTGGTCGCGGCCGCCGGCGCGGCCGGAGCCCCGGTCCTTGCGCTCGACGTCCCGACCGGGGTCGACCCGACGACCGGCGCGGTCGGCGAGCCGGCGATCCGGGCCGCCGCGACGATCGCCCTGGGCCGACCGAAGCTGGGTTGCTTGCTCGATCCGGGCCGGGCCGCGACCGGGGCCCTGTGGTGCGCGCCGATCGGGATGCGTGACCAGGACGCCGACGGCGTCGACGATCCGCCGGCCGACCTGCTCGACGACGCGGGCTTCGCGGCCCTGCTGCCGGTGCGCGACGGCGCAGCCGAGAAGCGTAGCGCCGGGGCGCCGCTGATCGTCGCCGGGTCGACCCAGTTCCCCGGGGCCGCGGTCCTGTGCGCGCTGGGCGCGGCCCGAGCGGGCGCCGGCTACGTCACCGTGGCCGCCCCGGCCGGCGCCGCGGCCGCGCTGCGGGCGCACCTGCTCGAGCCGGTCGTCGTCACCTACGAGGAAGACGATCCGGCGGGCGCGGTCGCGACGATTCTCGACCTGACCCACCGCTGCAGTGCGATCGCGATCGGCCCGGGGCTGGGGCTCTCGGAGGGCTTCGGGACGATCGTCAACGGCGTGCTGCAGGGCACCGACCTGCCGGCCGTCGCCGACGCGAGCGCGCTCTTCCACCTCGCCAAGCGGCTCGGGGACTACCGCAAGCGAGCCCTGGTGCTGACCCCGCATGCCGGTGAGTTCGCTCGGCTGAGCGGGCAGGGTACGGTTGCCCCGGAGCAACGGCTGCCGCGGCTGCGCGCCTTCGTCGACGCCCACGGGATCACGACGCTGCTCAAGGGGCAGACGACCCTGATCGGGACGCCGGAGGCGACCTACCTCAACGTCAGCGGGACGAGCGCGCTGGCCACGGCCGGGACCGGCGACGTGCTCAGCGGCGTGATCGCGACGCTGCTCTCGCAAGGCCTCGGGCCGGCCGACGCGGCCCGTGTCGGGGCATACTGGCACGGGCGCGCGGGCGCCCACGCGCAGCGCATCCGCCCGCGCGGCGTGATGGCAAGCGACGTCGCCGACGCACTCGGCGCGGCGTCGTGCGTCGAGCCCGGCGAGCCGGGCTTGGTCGCGTTGTTCGCCGCCAGCGCCGGACGGGCATAGTAAAACCTGGCAACCAGATGTGAGTCAGCGCGCCCGGAGTTTGGTAGTCTGGAGCAGTATGGTCATGGCTCTTCCTCGCGCCGCATCCCGAACGCTCGGTGTTTGCACGATCTCCGCGTTCGTGCTGGCAGGCTGCGGATCGCATCCCCGACCCCATAATACTGCCGACGCGGTCGTCCCCGTCGTCACCGCACGCGTGGGGACCGTTGCGCCAACGTCCGAGCTCTCCGGGCTCGTCGCACCGCTGCAGAACGTCGGCATCACCTCGTCGCTCTCCGAGCCGACCGATGTGATCACGGTGCAGGAGGGCGATCACGTCACCAAAGGCGAGGTGCTGGCCCGCCTCGACACGGCGGACCTGGTCGCGGAATACAACTCCGACATGGCGACGTACAACAGCGACCTCGCCAAAGCGAGCCAGACGTTCGATCAGGCCGGCCTGACCATCATCCAGAATTCGAACACCGTCGACCAGGCGCGCGCCACCGTGCGCGCAGCGCAGCACACCTACCAGATCGACGCGCTCAATCTCAAGCGTGACGCGCAACTGCTCAAGAACGGCTACGTCGCGCAGCAGACGTACGATCAGCAACTGGTCACCGTGCGCAACGACCAAGAAGCGATCAACGAGGACCAGGTCAACCTCGCCAATGACATCAAGCAGGTGCAAGCGAACGGCACGACCTCGACCGGTTTGCAAGGCGCGACGGTCGAATCGGCGCGCGCCGCCGCCGTCTCCGCGCTGGCCTCCGCCGATCAGGTGAAGGTCTCGATCACGAAAGCCGTGATCTACTCGCCGATCGACGGCGTCGTCGTCAACCGCAACCTCAACCTGGGTGAATATCCGGGGACGCGCCAGATCTTCACCCTGCAAGAGACCGATCGCGTCTACGCGGTGCTCAACGGCTCGGCCGGACAGATCGTCGGGATTCGCACCGGCGTACCGGTCGCGGTCGAGAGCACCTCGCTGCCCGGCAAGCGCGTCGAAGGGACGACCGTCGGCGTACTCAGCCCGGTGCAGCCCGGCTCGACCAACTTCGTCGTCAACGTCGTCGTCGACAACGCGCGCGATCTGCTCAAGCCCGGCATGGTCGTGACCGGTATCGCCTCGCTGCCGTCGGCGACCGGTGTGCGCATCCCGTTCACGTCCTTCCTCGATACCACGAACTCGACGGTGCAGGTCGTCCGCAACGGCGTCGTCCACACGGTCAACGTGCTGATGGTCGCGGAGGATGGCAAGAACGCCGTCGTACGCGGTCTGGACAGCGGCGCGATCGTCGTCAGCAACGGTCAGTTGGGCCTCGCCGACGGCCAACCAGTGACGATCCAGCAAACGGTGGCGGAGAAGTAAGCGCGCCATGACAGCCCTCTTCGTCCGGCGCCCGACCCTCGTATTCGTCCTGCTGGCACTGATGCTGCTGGCCGGCGCGCTGGCGGCGACGACGCTCGTTCAGCAACAGTTCCCGAACGTCTTCCAGCCGACGGTCAGCATCAACGTGCAGTACCCCGGCGCGTCGACGACCGTCATGCGCGACGCCGTCGTCATGCCGATCGAAGACGCCCTCGCCGGCGCCGCCAACCTGCAGACGATGAGCTCGAACATCCAGCAAGGGCAAGCGACGGTGGTCGCCACGTTCTACATCCAGTCGGATGAGAACACCGACCTGACGAACGCGCAGACCTCGCTGACGCAGGCCGAGCACAACCTGCCCACGCAGATTCAGCCGCCGACGATCGCGATCCGCGACCCATCCCAGGCGGTCGTCGTGACGATCGGCCTGACGTCCTCGAAGCTGACGATGGGACAGCTGAATTTGGTCGCCAGCGGCCGCATCGTCCCCGACTTCGAGCAGGTCCCCGACATCTCGAACGTCACCATCGGCGGCCAGGTCACCCCGGCCTTCGAGGTCGTGACCGACCCGCGCAAGCTCGACGCCTACGGCCTCACGCTCAACGACGTCATCAACACGGTCACCGGGAACAACCTGCGCGCACCGGGCGGCATCGCCTACGGTTCCAACCGCGAGACGCAGATCGACATCCGCGGCGACATCGTCACGCCCAGCTCGATCGGCGACCTGCCGATCGCGGCGCCCAGCGCGCCGGTGAACGCGGCGTCGTCGACTCCGGCGGGCGCGATCGATCCCTGGACCTCCGCGACCCAAGTGCTGCGCATGAGCGACGTCGCGACCGTCGTCGACGGCTTCGAGCCGCAGCGCCAGATCGCCGAAGTCAACGGCATCAACGGCATCTTCCTGCAGATCCAGAAGGCGTCCGACGCCTCTGAGGTCACCGCCTCGGACAACGTGATCCGGGCCCTGCCGAACATCCGCAAGCAGTTTCCCGACATCAACTTCACCATCGTCAACGTCCAGTCGAAATACACTGCCCAGCAGATCGACAGCGTCATCCGCACGCTGGCCGAGGGCGTGTGCTTGACCGGTCTGGTCATGCTGTTCTTCTTGGGCTCGTGGCGCAACGCGATCGTCGTGCTCGTCGCGATCCCGGCGTCGCTGTGCGTCGCACTCTTCGTCATGAAGATGATGGGCCTGACGCTCGACACGATCTCGCTGCTCGGCATGACCCTGGTCGTCGGTATCCTCGTCGACGACTCGACGGTCGTGCTCGAAAACATCGAACGGCACTCCGAGCTCGGCTCGCCGCCGCACGAGGCGGCGGTCGTCGGCCGAAACGAGATCGGCACCGCGGCCGTCGTCATCACACTCGTCGACGTCGTCGTGTTCCTGCCGATCGCGTTCCTCCAAGGCCAGGTCGGGCGCAACCTCGCGGAATTCGGCATCGTCGTCGTCATCTCGACGCTGACCTCGCTGTTCGTCTCGTTCACGATCACGCCGAGCCTGGCGGGCAACTGGGCGCTCAAGTCGCACTGGCGGCCGCCGGCGCTCATCCGCGGCTTCGAGCGCGGCTTCTCGAGCGTCCGCTCCTGGTACGCGCACAAGCTGCTGCCGTGGGGCCTGCGCAACCGCGTTCTGATCGTCGCCGTCAGCGCCGGCTCGTTCATTTTCGCGATGGCACTCGTGCCGCTGGGGATCGTCGGCTCGACGTTCATCCCGCCGGTCGACCGCGGCGAGATCTTCATGCAGATCACCTATCCGGTCGGGACACCGCTGACTCAGACGGCGTCGTCGGTCTTCGCGCTGGAACGGGCGATTCGCCGCTATCCCGACATCGACGCCGACACCGCCGTCGCCGGCGGCTACTCCTCACCCTTCGGCGGCTTCCTGATCCAGGGCAACGTCGGCCAGGTCCACCTCTTCCTGAGCGATGGGCGCGGACATTCGACCTACTATTGGGTCGCCCAGTACCAGAAGCTCGCCAACAAATTGTTGCCGAACGCGACCGTCGTCGTGATTCCGGCGACCGGCACCGGCGGCGGCAACGCGCAGCCGGTCGACGAGCTCGTCACCGACCTCGCCGGCGGTGATCCGACGCCGTACGCGCTCAAGGCCTATCAAGCGCTGCAGCAGACCCCGGGCGCGACCAACGTCTACAGCGCGGCCTCGCAGCTCGAGCCGCAGGTCGAGCTGCGCTTCGATCGCGCCAAGGCGCGCGCGCTCAACGTCAGCGTCGGTACCGCTTCACTCGCCGCGGAAGCGTCGTTCGGCGGTGCCCAGGTGACGACGTTCAACACCGCCGACGGGCTCGAACAGGTCGACGTGATCTATCCGCTCACGGATCAGACGAACCTCAACTCGATCCTCAACGTCCCGGTGCGCGCCAGCAACGGCGCGGTCGTGCGGCTCGGCGATTTCTCGAGCTTCGCGTGGGTACCGGCGCCGCCGCTGATCACCCGGGTCGACCGCAACAGCGTCGTCGACATCAGCTCGAACGTCGTGCCGGGCCAATCGCTCTCGAACGTGCAGAACGCGTTTGCGAAGCGCATCGCGGACCTGCACTTCCCGCAGAACATCGTCGTCCGTCCGCGTCCGCTCGGACAACAAGATCTGATGGGTCAGACGCTCAGCGGTCTGGGCGGCTCGCTCGTCCTTTCGGTCGTGCTGGTCTTCCTGCTGATGGTCGCGCTCTACAACAGCTACCGTTCGCCGATGATCATCCTCTTCTCGGTCCCGGTGGCGGCCTTCGGCGCGCTGGGAGCGCTCGCGCTCACCCGCGAGACGCTCAACCTGTTCTCGCTGATCGGGACGATCTTGCTGGTCGGGATCGTGACCAAGAACGGGATCCTGCTCGTCGACTACGCGAACACGCTGCGCGAGCGCGGCCGCAAGAAGTTCGACGCGATTCAGGAGAGCGCGTTCACCCGCTTCCGGCCGATCATCATGACCAGCATCTCGGTCGTGGCCGGCAACTTCCCGCTCGCCCTGGCCCTCGAGCCCGGTTCCGAGGTCCGCTCGAGCCTGGGCGTCGTCGTCATCGGCGGCATCCTCAGCTCACTGGTGCTGACGCTGGTCCTGGTCCCGGTCATGTACATGTACCTGGCGCCGGACGACGCCCACTTCCACGGCAGCCACCACATCGAGGACACCGATACGGACCACCAGGTGGTGCCGCACGGTATCGTCGACGGGCACGGGACCCTCCCCTCACCGGCCTGACCGAGCACGCGAGACCCGACTGAGCGGTTTCGCTCGGTCCGCTCACCGAGACCCACCGGTACCACCGGTGGGTCTCGTCTTGTCCAGCAGGCGTACAGGCGGTGCAAATTTCGAGTTAACCTCACGCTCGCCGACCCGCAGAGAGCTAAAGGGGCCTAAATCACAATCCGATCGTCTGAAGGCGGGGTGTATTTCCATCCCCTCTCCTTTGAGAACCGCGAAAGGATTCGCAGTGCGTAAAGTAGCGGCCGCCCTCGGCGCGCTCACCATCGCCGCCACCGTGAGTGCCGTCCCCGCAGGGGCCGCCACGCAGACCGGTGCGGTCAAGTTCGGCTGGACGATCCCGGCGGCGTTTACCGCCCACCTGGCGTCCGATTACAAGGTGACCCAGTCGGCGTTCGCCAC
>JBEKAU010000148.1:0-6510 GCA_050015755.1 Vulcanimicrobiaceae bacterium
CGACGCCGCCCAGGATCGCGAGCGCGCTCGCGCGCAGCGGCCAACGGCGGCCCAGTGCGACCAGCAGCGCGCCGGGAAGCAACAGCACGACGGTGTCGTCGATGGCCAGCGCGAGCGCGGCGCACAGGATCGCCGCGACGAGCGTGCGCCGCGTACCGCCGCGGCTCCAGCGCAGCCCCAGGGCAAGCGCACCCAGCACCAGCGCGAAGCCGAGCGGGTGCACGTCGGCGTAGGCCCCGCGCTCCCAGACGATGCGGGCGAACGCGAACGACCAACCGCTCAGCGTCGCGAACAGCGGATCGACGTCCAGCTCGAGCGCGAGGACGGCGACGATCGCGGCACCGGCGGCGATGGCGAGGGCCGAGAGCGCGTTCAGTCGCGCGGCGACTTCGCCGATGGGAAGAGCGTGCGTCCACAGCCAGCCGGCCAGGACGTACCCGGGATAGCCGGTGGGATACGGGATCCCCGCGATCCAGGCAACCGTCTGGAGGTCCCCGGTGTCCCAGAACCCGACCGATGTCCGGATCGAACTCAGCAGAACGACGAGCGGGACAACGAATGCGATCGCGACGGCGATCGTCCCACGAGAGCGGAGGACCAAGCACGTGCAAGTACGCCCGATGACACCGAGCGGCCTCTCGCGGCCCCGCGTCGTCGTCGCCGAACCCTTCGCCGAGGCGGGGCTGTGCGTGCTGCGCGACGCCGGCATCGAGGTCGATTCTCAAGTCGGCCGTTCGCGCGCCGACCTGGTCTCGGCGCTCGCCGATGCCGACGGACTGATCGTTCGCTCGGAGACGCGGGTCGACCGCGACCTGCTCGCCGCCGGCCCCAAGCTCGCCGTGGTCGCGCGGGCCGGGGTGGGCGTCGATGCGATCGACGTCGGCGCGGCGACCGACGCCGGGATCGTCGTCCTCAACACACCGGGCGCCAACACGATCGCCGCGACCGAGCAGACGTTCGCGCTGATGCTCTCGCTCGCACGCCGGACGCCGACCGCCGTGCAGCAGCTGCGCGACGGAATTTGGGATCGCAAGCAGCTGATCGGCTCCGAGCTGTTCGGTAAGACACTGGGTATCGTCGGGCTCGGGCGCATCGGCGGGAACGTCGCGACCCGCGCCCGCGCGTTCGGCATGACGCCGATCGCGCACGACCCGTACATCACGTCGGCACGCGCCGACGCGTTCGGTGTCAAACTCGTCGAGCTGGAGACACTGCTGCACGAGAGCGACATCGTCACCCTGCACGTCCCGTTGACCCGGCAGACGCGCGGCATGATCGACGCAACGCGTCTGCGCCAGTTGCAATCGCATGCGTTTCTCATCAATTGCGCGCGCGGCGGCGTGATCGTCGAGAGCGACTTGCTCGACGCGCTCGACGCCGATGTGCTCGCCGGAGCTGCCATCGACGTCGTCGCCGAAGAGCCGCCGCCGCCCGAGGGCACCGGCGCACAGTTGCACCGTCATCCGAAGGTGTTCGCGACGCCGCACCTGGGCGGCTCGACCCACGAAGCGCTGGCGCGCATCGCGACGGAGCTCGCGCAGGATGTCGCGCGCGTCCTGCTCGGCGCACCGGCGAGCGGCGCGGTCAACGCGCCCGCACCGTCGGGCCCCGGCGCCGAGCGTGCCCTCCCGTTCCTCGAGGTCGCGTACCGGATCGGCCGCTTCTACCCGCAGTACACGCGGGCCGAACGGCTGCCGCACTTCACGCTCGTTCTCGGCGGCGCGCTCTCCGAGGTCGATCCCGAGCCCGTCGTCCGCGCTTTCCTCAGCGGCCTGCTGCAGACGACGACCGACCGGCGCGTCTCGGTCGTCAACGCCGAGTCGATCGCGCGCGAGCTCGGTATCACGGTCGATCCGCGCGGCGATGCCAACGCGTCCTCGTACGGCGCGTCGCTGCGACTGCTCGCCGGGCCCGGCGCAACGACGATCACCGGGACGTCGATCGGCGGTTCGCCGCGCATCGTCGAGCTCGACGGCTACGAGATCGATTCCACCCCGGTCGGCGGGATGCTGATCACGCAGCACGCCGACGTCCCCGGCATGATCGGGCGGGTGGGAACGATCTTGGGCAACGCGCAGGTCAACATCTCGACGATGCAAGTCTCCCGGAACACCGTCGGCGGCGATGCGATCATGGTGCTCTCGATCGATCGCACGGCCGACGAAGCGACGCTCGCAACGCTGCGCGGCGTCGGCGGCGTCCACTCCGTGCGCACGCTGGACCTCTAACCGGTGAGGCGGACGTTGCGCGCGCTCGTCGCGCTCCTGGCCGGCCTGCCGCTCGTGCTCGCGCTCGCACCGGCACTGGCCGACCCCACCGCGGTCGAGTTCGCCTTCGACGCCCCGCCGGGATGGGCGGAAGCCCAGCGGAACGACCACCTCGTCGAGTACGTGACCGGCCAAGGCATGCTCCAGCAGTACATTTTCGTCAACGCCGATCCCAAGGAGCAGGACGTCGAGAAGGCCGTCCACGCCGTCCTCAGCTCCGATCCGCAAACCGTGCAAAACCCGGTCGACGAAGGCGGCACGACGACGTGTGACGGTCAGCCCGCTCACCGCCTCCGCTATACCTTGCACTCCGGCGACGTGCTCGCGACCGTCCACGTGCTGATCACGAAGGTGACCGGCGGCGTCGGTTCGGTCGCCTACACGCACCCGGCCGACCTCCCCGATCGACCCGACGCACTGGCGGCGATGACGAGCCTGTGCCCGGCGCCGTTCGCGTTCCCGACGCTGGCGGGCTGGACCGCGCCGGCCAACGGCGTGGTCGGCCTGCTCGTCCTGAGCTCGCCGGACGGCTCCAGCTCGTTCTCCGGCTCGTACCGCCGGGTGGCGCACGACCGGTTCCCATCGGTCTATCAAGACGATCCCACCGCGACCGTGGTGCGGAGCTGGTCGCCGACCTGCGCCAACGGCGAACTGCGCCGGCGCACCCTCAAGCGCGGCGAGACGACCGTCGAGGTCGCGCAGGGCTATCTGCGCGGATATTCCTACGCGTTCGCGTACGCGCACACGTCGCCGACGTCGGATCCGGCCGCGATGCAGGCCCTCACCTCGATCTGCGCACCGACGGCCGGCTCCTAGGCGGCACGAAGGCCCGGCCGCTTTCTCTCTCCAAGAAGTCGACCTCCCTTTCTTCTTGGAGGGTCTATGGGTGTGTCTTCACGGCTGAGTTCACTCGCCGTTCTCTCGTTCGTCGCGGCCGGCATCGCCGTCGCGACGACGCCCCTGCGCGCGCACGGTGCGACGACGATCGCCGCCGCCGGTGCCGCGACGCAGCCGTGCATCCCGAACGCGCCGCCGCCCGGCGTGCTGCCCGTCCCGCCGACGATCGACGCGACGGTGCAGACGAAATTCACCATCTACGTGATGCAAGGGCCGACCACGAACAACGTCGAGCACTTCTGCTACGTGCAGACGCCCGCGCAGGCCACTGCCTACGTCGAGGCTCCGACCATCCGCGTGCGCCAAGGCGGCACGTTCGCGATGACGTTGGTCAACCGCATTCCGGGCGGCGCGGTGCCGACGCCGCCCGCGCCGATCATCCCAACCCGTGACGGCTGCGCGTGGCTGCCGTATGACGGCGCGATGCCGACGCCCCAGCCGGGCTTGACGCCCGTCGGCTACTTCAACCACCCGCGCGTGCCGACGCAACCCGACGTGCCGTGGATGGCGCCGAACGATACCAACTTCCACACCCACGGCTGGCACGTCGACCCGTACGTCGACAACGTCTACAAATCGTTGGTGTGGGCGCCCACCAAGAACACCTGCGTCTACACGTTCTCGGTGCCGCTCTCGCAGCCGCCCGGCACGTATTGGTATCACGCGCACTTGCACGGGCTCTCCTACGATCAGGTCGGCGGCGGCCTCGCCGGCGCGCTGATCGTCGAATCGGCGTCGCCCACGCCCGAACCGGCAGCGGTACTGCTCGTCGTCAAGGGCGCCGCATCGGGTTCCCAAGTGCCGGGCGCGCAGCTCGCGGGAGCGCCGATGGCGGCGAATGCCGAGATGAGCGCCATGCACGACATGACCCGCCTGTCAGCGCCCGACAACCTGGCGGCGCATTATCTGGGTCTCGCAACCCGCGCCCGCACGTTGCGCGCCACAGGCGCGGGGACCCCGGTGCCGTATGCGGCGTTCAGCCCGCCGCCGTGGTACTCGGGCTTCGCATGGCCCTCGCCCGCACCCGGGTATTGCGCGGCGCTCCCGACACAACCGACGGGCGTCGGCGATCCGCTGCAGGTCAACGGGGCGCTGATTCCAGTCGTCATCAACGGCGTCTCGACGCCGGCGGTCGGACCGAGCGTTGCCCAGGTCGGGAACACGACGCGCCGCTACCGCATCATCGACGCGGCCGCCGATACGTACATCAACATCCAAACGGTCGACGCGAGCGGAACCGTGATCCCCTTGGTCGTCGTCGCGCGCGACGGCGTCCCCGTCAATTGGAACTTCGAGACGAGCCGCGTCGATCCGACCAAGCCGTCGGCGGTCGTCGTACGGAACGTCTTCGTGCCGCCCTCGGGCCGCGTCGACATCATGGTGACGATGCGCGGCGTCAACCCGATCACGATCATCTCGGCCGCCGGGACACCGCAAAACGTGAGCGCGAGCGGCTATCCCTATTGCGACGGCTACCTCGGCTCGGCGATCCCACGCCGCAACATCCTGCGGATTCGTCCGCTCTTCGCGAACGCGAACGCGCCGCGCACCGCGCCGCCGCTCGTGACGCAACAGCACACGCATCCGACCGGCGCCGGTGCGCTGGTCGCCGCCGACGTGCCGCGCGTCACGGTCTCGCGGGCGGTGACGTTCACGATGTACTCGACGAGCGGCTTGCCGAACTGGAACGTCACCGAGACCGGCTACGCCCCGGGCCGGAATCCACCGCCGAGCGTGCGTTCCTTGCCGTTCACCGAGCGGCCGTTCTGGCTCGCGCAAGCGGGTGCGACACCGAATCCGAACTACCCGTACATCCCGTGGATCCAGGTCCACCGCCACGCGGTCGAGGAGTGGTATCTCTACAACGCGACCGGCGAGATCCACGCGTTCCACATCCACCAGTTGACATTCGTCGCCGAGCAGAGTCCCTTCGAAGCGACGAACCCGTATCAACAAGTGTTCCTCGATAGCATTGCGCTGCCGGCGGCGAAGCTCACGCAGCTCGGCACACCCCAGCCGGGATCGACGCCGCTGCTCACACCAAGCCTCACCAAGATCCTGATCGACTTCCGCAACGTCGATCCGGGCGTCTTCGTCTTCCACTGCCACATGCTGTTCCACGAAGACCACGGCATGATGGGGATCGTCGAGGTCCTCCCCGACTGAGGGCCGTCGGCGGCGCTTCAGCGCTCCTCGGCGCGCGTGTGCAGCGCGCCGAGGAGCGCCGCCACGCGCTTGTGGCATTCGATCGGCGTGAGGTGGCGACCGGGCGAGAGCACCTCGAGCGTCGAGCCTGCGATGCGTTCGTGCAGATCGCGCGCCATCGGAAGTGGCGTTGCGAAGTCCTCCTCTCCAACGAGGACGGCCGTCGGAACTCTCAGCGTACGGAGTTCTTCCCGCAGATCGAATCGTCCCAGCATCCGACATGTCTGCGCATATGCGTCGACGTCGTTGGCCACGAAGAGGCCGGCGAAGCGTCGCGCGATCTCCGGGTGCGCGGCACGATACGCGTCGCTGAACCAGCGCGCCAGTTGGAAGTCCACCAGCGATGCGAGACCGTCGGCAAGCGCGCGCGCGGCGCGCTCATCCCAGCTCCGCACGGCGTCTGACCCATACCAGGCGGTCGTGTCGATGAGTGCCAGCGTCCGCGTCCGCCGTGGATGGGCGAGAGCGAATTGCAGCGCGATCGAGCCGCCCATCGAGCAACCCGCGACGTGAGCGTCGGACCAGCCGACGGCATCGAGCAGCCCGGCGAGGTCGGTCGCGAAGTCAGCCAACGTCAAGGGGCCGATGTCGGTATCCGACGCACCGTGACCGCGGCAGTCGTATGTGAGCACAGAGGTGTCGCCCTCGTTCAGGAGTTCGGCGACGCCGTCCCAGACGGCACTCGTCAAGGCGAGCGAGTGAATGAGCACGACCCGGCGCGCCGCACCACGCGCGCCCCGCAGCCAATAGGCCGACCGTCGTCCGTTTGGAAGGCGCGCAAACGAAACGTCACCGATCGGCATCGATCGAACTACCCGAGCAGCTGCCGGGCGTTGTCGTGATAGATCCGCTGCAAGAGCGCCGGGTCGAACCCACTCGCGTCGAGCCCCGCCAAGGTCGCGGCCGGCGGCAGATACGGATAGTCGGTTCCGAGCAGGATGTTGTCGGGCGGCAGAAAGGCGCGCAGCGCCGCCAGCGTCGGGGTACTGGTCGAGGTGGCGGTGTCGAAATGGAGGCGCTTGAGTTCGTACATCGCGCCGTGCGGCAGACGGGCGGCGACCTCCGGCACCGACTCGGCCTGACGGGTGATCCGCTGCGCGAGCATCGGGATCGTGCCGCCGGCATGCGTGAAGATGAAGCG
>JBEKAU010000149.1:0-6416 GCA_050015755.1 Vulcanimicrobiaceae bacterium
CTGGCCAGCGGCGAGGGCGAGGGCCGCGACGGAACGCTGCGCGAGGCGATCGTCCGCTACAACGACGAGGACTGCGTCTCTACTGCCGAGCTGCACACGTGGCTGCTGCAACTGCGGAGTGAAGCCGAGCAGGAGTTCGAACGCCCGATCGCCTTCCGCGCGCAGGTCGACCCACGCGTTCCGACCGAGGAAGAAATCGCTGCCGAAAAGCAGCGCACGGACCTCGAGCGCGAGCTGCTCGCTGGTGCGCCGGACCGCCGGCGTGCTCTGCTCGTCCCCCTGCTCTCCTATCATCGTCGCGAGGCCAAGCCCGTCTATTGGGCGCTGTACGCCCGCTACGAGAACGCCGCGCACACGGACTTCGTCAACGACGACGACGAGGCGCTCGGCGGTCTCGAGCTGAGCGACGAGCACCCGGTCGTGCCCGCCAAACGGCGCGACTGGAAGTCGACCTTTACCTATCGCTATCCGCCGCAGCGCCACCGGATCGGAACAGGCGGCTACCGTGATCCGCATCTCGGCAAGCCCGGTCGCGACTACGACGTCGTCGAGGTCGACCAGGGTGCGCATCTGGTGCGCATCAAGCACTTCGAGGACGATCCGCGCCCGGGCGCGCTCGTTCCCGGCGGCCCGATCCAAACCAAGAAGCAAGAAGAGGCGCTGCGGCGGCTGGCCAGAGCGGTGCTCGACGGCACGGCCGACGAGGTCTATCCGGCCGCGGTCGCGATCCTCGACCGCGCGGTACCGCGCATCGACGGCCTTACGGCGGGCGCGCGCATCCAACCGGACGAGCGCGACGGCGCGATCGCCGCCGAGGACGTCGCGGATCTCGCGCGGCGACTACGCGGCAGCGCGCTGGTCGTGCAAGGGCCGCCGGGGACCGGTAAGACGTACGTCGGTGCACGGGTCATCGCAGCGCTGCTCAGCGACGGACGGCGTATCGGCGTTACCTCGACCAGTCACCCGGCGATCCACAATCTGCTCGCGGAGACGGAGCGCGCGGTCGCGGGACGCGGCGGCACGTTTCGCGGGGTGAAGAAGGGCGACGCGGACCGGTCTTCGAGCATCTATGCCTCGCCGCTCCCGACGCCCTTCGTCCAGATGGTCACCAAGAACGAGTCGTTCGCTGATCGCGACGTGGTCGCCGGCACGGCGTGGTTGATGACGCGCGACGACCTCGCACCGCTCGACGTGCTCGTGATCGACGAGGCGGGACAGGTTGCGCTGGCCGACGCGCTGGCCATGGCGACGTGCGCGCGCGACGCAATCCTGCTCGGCGATCCGCAGCAGCTCGCGCATGTCTCGCTCGGTACGCATCCCGAGGAGGCCGGCGTCTCCGTCCTCGCCCATCTGATCGGGGACGAAACCGTCGCGATCGACCGCGGGGTGTTCCTGGAGCGCAGCTACCGGATGCACCCGGCGATTTGCGACTTCGTCTCGGAGGTCGTCTACGCAGGTCGGCTGCACGCGGCACCCACCTGCGAGGTGCAGCGCGTCGATGCGCCCGGCCTGAGCGGCGCCGGACTGCGCTGCGTGCTCGTCGACCACGTCGGCAATAGCCAATCCTCGGAAGAAGAGGCAGCGGCGGTTGCGCGCGTGATCGACGGACTGCTCGCGGGCCGCTACACGGCGAGCGACGGGAAGCAGCGCACGCTGACCCGCGACGACATCCTGGTCGTCTCGCCGTACAACCAGCAGGTCACGCTGCTGCGCCGTACGCTGACGGAGCGGTTCGGCGACGGCATCCGGGTCGGAACGGTCGACAAGTTCCAGGGCCAAGAAGCCCCCGTCGTCATCTACTCGCTCGCCGCCTCCAGTGCCGACGACGCCCCACGCGGGGCCGACTTCTTGCTCGAGGAGAACCGTTTCAACGTCGCCGTGTCGCGCGGCCGTGCGCTCGCGATCCTGGTCTGCTCGCCGCGGATCCTGGCGACACCGTGCACGTCGGTGGAGCAGTTGCGTGCGGCGGCGGCTTTTTGCGCCTTCGTCGAACGCGCGAGGTGACGCAGCCCACGCGACCCTGGTACTACGGTTGGACGATCGTCGCCGCGCTGGGCGTCACGACCATCGTCGCCTACGGGACGAGCCAGTACCTCATCGGCGTGCTGGTCGATCCGCTGGTGCGCGAGTTCGGTTGGAGCCGAGCCGCGATCGCCGGTGCGTATTCGGGGACGATCCTCGTCGCCGGGGTGGTGGGTATCGGTATCGGGCGCGCCCTCGACCGGCTCGGCGCGCGACTCGTCCTGTGCGCCGGTTCGCTCGTGAGCGGCGGCTCGCTGCTCGCGCTTGCCCACGTTCGCACGCTCGCCGAGTTCCAGCTGGTCTGGGCGTTCGGACTGGGTCTGGGGACCGCGCTCACCTACTACCCGGTCTCGTTCACCGTCGTCGCCAACTGGTTCGCGCAGCGGCGCGTGCACGCGTTCGCGGTGCTCACCTTCTTCGGTGCGTTCTCGTCGACGATCTTCTATCCGCTCTCCGGCGTCCTCATCGCGACGTACGGATGGCGCGCGGCGGTGACGGTCTTGGCCGCGATCCACCTCGGCGTCGCGCTTCCGTTGCATGCCGCGTTGGTGCGTCGGCATCCGGAGGATCTCGCACTCGAGCCGGACGGCGGGTACGGCGAGATCCCCACTGGGCCGCACACGGGAATGCTGTTGCGCGCAGCGCTCGCGACGCCGGCGTTCTGGTCGGTCACGATCGCGTTGACGCTCGTGCTCGGTGCCAGTTCGGCGGTCCTCGTACAGCACGTCGCGTTCTTGATCGGCCGCGGCTACGCGCCGGCGGCTGCGGCGTCGATCGTCGGCCTCTTCGGCGTCGCGTACCTGCCCGGCCGCGCCGTGGTCGCGTACGCGAGTGGAAAGATACCGCGCCTGCAGCAGTTGGCGATCGCATTTCTGCTGCAGGCGGCCGGGCTCGTGGCATTGGTCACCAGCGCAGCACCGGTGGCGGCGTTCGCCTACGTGCTCGCCTTCGGCGCGGCCTACGGCGCCATCTCACCGCTGCGCGGAGAAGTCATCGCCGAGCTGTTCGGCCGACGCGCGTACGGTGCGATCATCGCGGTCCATGGCGTCCCGATCGCCGTGTTCGGCGCGCTCGGACCGTTGCTCGTCGGGCGTGCCGTCGACCGCTTCGGTTACGGGACCGCGTTCGGATGCTGCATCGCCGCCTTCGTCTGTGCGGCCGCGATCATCGTGCTTCCGTGGCGACGCGCACCCGCGTGACGCGGATGTGCCTGCTGCTGGCAGCGTGCGTCTTCGTTTTCCTTCCGTGGCGAGGAGCCGTGGGTGATGAACCAGTGATTCGGCGGCTGGATGGCAGCACGATCGCGATCGCCGAAGCGGACCGGCTGGCGCGGCGCGTCTTGGCCGATGCGCACATCACCGGTGCGCAACTGGTGGTCGTGCAGGACGGTGCCCTCCGCTGGAGTGCGGCGTACGGTCTGCGCACGCGCGCGCCCGAGCGGCCGATGGATCGAGAGACGACGACCTGGGCCGCTTCGCTGACGAAGGCCGTCTTCGCAACGTACGTGATGCAACTCGTCGAGCAGGGGCGCTTTCAGCTCGACGTGCCGGTGGCCTCGCAGTTGCGCCGCCCGCTGACTGCCTATCTTGGTTATCGTCAGAGTGCGTCGGCGCTGGTCGCCGACCCGCGCTGGGCCAGCGTCACCCCGCGCATGCTGCTCGCGCACACAGCGGGGCTGGGGAACTTCGCCTCCCTCGAACCCGACCATCGCGTGCACCTGTACGCACAGCCCGGGACTGCTTTTCGTTATTCCGGTGACGGCATCAATCTCGTGCAGCTGCTCGTCGAAGAGCAGCAAGGTGCGCCGCTCGATGTCCTCATGCGCGCGGCCCTCTTCGCTCCGCTCGGCATGACCCGCACCGGCCTCGTGTTCGACCCAGCCTGGGCGGATGACGTAGCTGACCGGTTCGATACGCATGGCGTGTTCATCGCGCAGACCCGTCGCACGCCTGCGCGCGCTGCCGGGTCGATGAGCGCGAGCGCCGATGACCTTGGGGCGTTTCTCGCAGCGTTGCTCGACGGACGCGTGCTTCGTCCGTCGACGCGCGAGGCGATGCTCACGCCGCAGGTCGCGATTCGCTCGCTGCACCAGTTTCCGCTCCACGCGAACGAGGGAATGAGCGACGAGACGGCGCGGGTCGGACTCGCCTACGGTTTAGGCTGGGGACTCCTCACGACGACGCCGTATGGGCCGGCGTTCTTCAAAGAAGGCCACGGCGATGGTGCCCAAAACTACGCGATCTGCTTTCCGCGGCAGCGCACATGCATGATCATTCTTACGAATAGCGACAACGGTGAGACTGCGTTTCGTGCGCTCTTGGAGGGGATCATCGGCGACGACGAGACCCCCTGGGAATGGGAAGGCTACACGCCCGACTACATCGAGCAGAGCCGCGCGCTGGGGAACTAGCAGGCCGACTTCGTGAGCGCGAGCGGCGGCGTTGAAGTGAGTCCGAAATACAGCGGGAACGACGACGTGCCGTCGGTCATGTAGTCGCCGCCGACCGTCTCGTCGGCGCCGGGCGGGAGCGCGAAGCCGCGTACGAGATAGCGCGTGTCGGCGTGGCCGATGCACGGCACCTGGATCGGCGCCGGATCGCCGCTGAACCACATCGTCGTCGTCGTACCGCCGGAGGTGTGCCCCAGCAGTTCATAGAGGTAGACGTTTTGCGTCTGCTGCGTGGGATTGGTCAGGTGCAGCGCGAGCGGACGGATGATGCCGTAGTCGCCGCCGAGTGCGCGGCCGCCGGGCGTGAGGTTCGGCAGCGTCGGCTTCCCGATGACGAACGGCGCGGGCTCGGGGGAACCGACGGCGAACGCGAGCGCGAGCGGCGGCACGTCGACCAGCGAGAATTCGCCGCGGCGGCCGTGCCCGTCGCCGGCGAGCATCGGCTGGCGCACGTAGTTCGCGGGGTCGACGTCCGGATCGACGGCGATCACCATCGCGTCGATGGTGTTGCCGTCGAGAATACGCAGGTCGTCGACCGCGGCGACGAGTTGGCCCGGCGTGAGCACGCCGAGATCGAAGAAGAACGGCGCGTCGGGCGTCACCGGCAGCACGACGCTCTGCTGCGCCGCGCGCGCCAAGAGATAGCGCACCGTCGAGAGATGACCGACGTAGGCGAACTGCGGCGAGGGGCCGGCGGCTGCGCCGACCAGCTGCACGTGCGTCTCCATCCCGCCGGTCGCGTTCAGCGCGAGGACGAGCCGTCGCGGGCGATCGGTGAGATGATAGGCGTACACGCGCACCGGGTGCGCGGGGTCGATCGTGCCGCGGAAGAGGACGCCTTGCGTGGTGGCCGTGATGCGTTCGGGGTCGTCGCTGTAGAAGAGCGTCGTCGGGACGAGCGGCGGCAGGTGCTCGACGCGCAGGTGCACCAGCGTCGGGCCGCTGACGTCGACCCAGCGCCCGTTGCCGGCGATGGTGACCTGCGCGGGCAGGTCGAGCACCGTGCCCGGCGGCAGCTGCGCGGGCAGGGTCAGCCCGCTGACGGCGACGGTCGCGCCCGGGCGCCGCTGGGCGTCGGCGGACGCAAGCGTCTGGGTCTGGACTTGGGCGAAGTCGGGATCGACGGTGCCGCCCAGCTCGACGGAGACGCTCGCCGGGACGACCCCGGCCGGTGGCGCGACCAGCACCGGCAAGACCGCGTTGGCGCCGGTCGCATCGGTGACCGTGACCGTCCCGCTGCCGGGCGCTCGCCCGTTCAGGATGACGGCTCGCTGCGTCGGATCGTAGGCTGCTCCGAGTGCGAACGAGGTCGCGACCGTGTACGGTGGCGTCCCGCCGGTCAGTCCGACGGCGAGGGTTTCCCCCGGCACAACCCCGGCGCGTGGCAGCGCGAAGGCGAGCCGGCCCGGTACCACCGACGGGCTCGCCGCGGGAACGGGCGTCGGCTGCGCCCCCGCCGCGAGTGGGGCGAGGGCCAGGGCGGCGGCCAGGGCAGCGAGAGCGGAACGCATCGCGGCGGCGTTCGCCGTTCGCGCTCCGGGCGCCCTACGAGGGGGCGACGACCCCGTTGCGGGCGAGGCCGGCGCAGCGGTTGCAGCGGCCGGTCACCACCAGGGCCGCGTCGACGCCCGAATAGCGATGGTCCTGGGCGACGGCCAGCGCGATCGCGCCGATCTGCGGGGCCGGAACGTTGACGATCTCGCTGCAGGTCACGCACACGAGATGATGATGTTTGTCGAGCGCGGCCTCATAGCGAGCGGCCCCGCCGTGCGAGAACACCTGCACCAAGCCAATCGCCCGCAAGATGTCGAGCGTGCGGTAGATCGTCCCCAGACTGACGGCGGGCAGCGCGGCGCGGACGCGCTCGTGGATCGCCTCGGCGGTCAGGTGCGCGCCGTCTTCGAGCGCGCGCAAAACAGCAGCACGCTGCTTGGTGAGGCGGTAT
>JBEKAU010000150.1:0-6390 GCA_050015755.1 Vulcanimicrobiaceae bacterium
GATCCCGAACATGGTCAACGACAACACCGCGCCGCTCGGAACCGCGTTCTCGGTCTCGGTCGAAGCGCGCGGGCGCGTCTCGACCGGGATCTCGGCGCAGGATCGTTCCAACACGATCCAAGCGCTGATCGACCCCACGCTCGGGCCGGCCGACTTCCTGCGACCGGGGCATACGTTTCCGCTCCGTGCGCGTGAGGGCGGTGTGCTCGTGCGCGCCGGCCAGACCGAAGCGTCGGTCGACCTCGCGCGTTTGGCTGGTCTGTATCCGGCCGGCGTCATCTGCGAGATCATGGACGAGGACGGTTCGATGATGCGCCGTCCGCGGCTCGAGGAGTTCTCCAAGAAGCACGATCTGCGCATCATCACCGTCAAGGACCTCATCGCGTACCGGATGCGCAAGGAGAAGCTCGTCGAGCGCATCGCCGAGTTCGCGCTGCCGACGACCTATGGCGCGTTCCGGGGGATCGCCTACGAGTCGAAGCCCGACAAGATCGCGCACGTCGCGCTGGTGCTCGGCGAGATCGGCGATGGTAAAGGCGTGCTGGTGCGCGTGCACAGCGAGTGCCTCACCGGCGACGCGCTGCACTCACTGCGCTGCGATTGCGGGCCGCAGCGTGATGCCGCGCTGGCGGCGATCGCGCGTGAAGGGCGTGGTGTGTTCCTGTACCTGCACCAGGAAGGGCGCGGAATCGGCCTTTCCAACAAGCTGCGCGCTTACGCACTGCAAGACGCCGGGGCCGACACCGTCGAGGCCAACGTGCTGCTCGGGCTGCCGGCGGACAAGCGCGACTACGGAATCGGCTCGCAGATCCTCGTCGACTTGGGCGTCAAAGAAATGCGACTGCTCACCAATAATCCCAAGAAGATCGCCGGGCTCGACGGCTTCGGCTTGCAGATCGTCGAGCGGGTACCGATCCAGATCGAACCGACCCCCTATAACCTGCACTACATGGAGACCAAGCGCGACAAGATGGGCCACATGTTCGGAGCCGCCACCGGAGTCGTCGCCGAGTGAAAGCCAAGGCAGAGAAGCCGGCCGTATTGCCGGACGCGAAGGGCAAACGTTTCGCGATCGTCGTCGCCGATTTCTACGCCGACCTCGCCGCGTGGCTGCAGGACGGCGCTGAGCGCGGCTTGCGTGCCTGCGGCGTCGACGACGACGCGATCGAAATCATCCGCGTCCCCGGCTGCTTCGAGCTGCCGCTGGCCGCGCTGCGCCTCATCAAAGACGGCAAGATCGACGGCGTGGTCGCCCTCGGTGTCGTCATCCGCGGTGAGACGCCGCACTTCGACTACGTCGCCGGCGAGTGTGCGCGCGGCATCATGAACGTGCAGCTCTCCACGGGGATCCCGGTCGGCTTCGGGGTGCTCACCACCGAGAACCGCGCCCAGGCCGAAGAACGCGCCGACCCCAAGCGCGGCGACAAGGGCTACGAAGCCGCCGTCGCCGCGGTCACCATCGCGCTCATCGAGCCCAAGCGCCCGAACGTCCGCGTCGGCTTCCGCTGATCGCGAGGAACGCTTACCGGACGTAATAATCGACGGTGAAGAGATAGCTCGACTTCGTCGGTATGCAGCGCCACACTTGCGTTTGGAACGTTGAAGCGCGTGCAGTTACGAGTGCGCCTGCGTTCAGGTACGCGTTTGTCGTGGACCAGACGGAGGCGCCGACGATGGTCGAGTGCTCGTCGAGTTCGACCTTCACTCCGACAATACCGGAAGCGGGCGGCGACGGCATCTCCGCCAGGCCTGCACGCACCGTGCCCGTGGTGAGGAACGGGTGCGCACACGTCGGCGGGTCGTCGACGCCGTAGTCGAACGGGGAGAGAGCCTGCGGGCTCGATCCGACGTCGGCCACGATCTTCGCCGCAGCCGCACCGGTGGCGAGGTCCCCCACCGAGGGTCCGCAAGCCGTGGCAGTCTTGCCGTTGCGCGCGGTGCCGACCACGGAGATCCCGATCGCATCGCGCTCGTCCGGCACCACCAGCACAGCGTGGGGCGCGCCAGGGTTGTAGATCCAGTGCCCCGCCAAGCCGTCGATGCGCACATCGACCTCATCGAGCGGCACGGTCACCTCAGTCTCGACGGCGTACTCGCCCGGGCCAACGCGCGCCGCGTGCACGAATGCATCACAGTCTGCGAGCGGCACCGACGCCGCGGCAGCGGCCGGAGGTGCCGTCGCGGTGGCCTGTGCACCGCCCGGTAGCGGCGTCGCGAGCGTCGCGACGAGCGCGAAAGCAGCGAGCCATCGATGTTGAGCGGACGGCGTCCCTGGCACGGAGAGCATCGGGGCGCTTTCGGAGGGCAGCCCCTTGCTTCCCTGGGACTCCGAGAACAGAATGTTCGGTTCTCAGCCGGTTCCCAGCGGATTGCCAAGGAACGACACCTACCGTATACTCCCTCTACGACGTCTGCCAAGAGCCGACGTCGCGTTCCGCATCCGCTAAAGGAGGGTCGGGCGTTTTCGCGTCCGGCCAGGGTCGGTGTACGATAACAAAGTCCTGATTTGCAAAGACTGCGGTAATTCGTTCGACTTCACGGTCCGCGACCAGATGTTTTACGCCGAGAAGGGTTTCGAGAACGAGCCGCAGCGCTGCCGAGACTGTCGGACGGCGCGCAAGACCCAGCGGGCCACGGGCCTGGGGGTGTCCGGCTCGTCCGCGGGGATGCGGGAGATGTACGACGCGGTGTGTGCCCAGTGCAACACCTCGACCACCGTCCCGTTCAAGCCGCGCGGCGATCGGCCGGTCTACTGCCGGAATTGCTATACGGCGATGAACGCCGTGCGCGCCTGACCGAAAACAAACGGTAGTTCCCCGGTCGGCGCCGAACCGCGCCGACTGTGGAATCGGTCTGGTACGACGAGGACGGTGCGGCCGTCGGGTATCTCGATCAGCGCGCGTTGCCGGGCGCGGTCGTCCGCGCGCGCGCGACAACGATCGACGATGTCGTGAGCGCGATCGCGACGCTCGCGGTGCGCGGCGCGCCGGCGATCGGCATCTTCGGTGCGTACGGTGTCGCCCTCGCGGCCCAACAGTATGTGGGCAATCGCGGCGCGTTCGAAGACGCCGCGGCGCGGATCCGTGCGGCCCGTCCGACTGCGGTCAACTTGGCCTGGGCGGTCGATCGGGTGCTGGCCGCACCCGGCGCCGAACTGGCCGAAGCGCTGCGCATCCATGAGGAGCAGCGGGCTGTCGATCGGCGCATCGCCGAGGCGTCGGTCGCACTCTTCCCGGCCAGCGGCAACGTGCTCACGCACTGCAACACCGGCCCGATCGCGACCGGCGGCGAAGGGACGGCACTGGGCTGTTTCATCGCCGCCCACCGTGCCGGCAAAGGCATCCACGTCTTCGTCGACGAGACGCGCCCGCTGCTGCAGGGCGCGCGGCTGACGATGTTCGAGTTGCGCGAAGCGGGCGTGCCGTGCACGCTGATCGTCGACTCGGCCGCGGCGATCACGATGCAGCGCAAGGACGTGCGCGCCGTCGTCGTGGGCGCTGATCGGATCGCGCGCAACGGCGACACTGCCAACAAGATCGGCACCTACGGCGTCGCGATCGCCGCCGCGCACCACGGCATCCCGTTCTACGTCGCTGCGCCGCGCTCGACGTTCGACTTCACGCTCGCCTCGGGCGACCAGATTCCGATCGAAGAGCGCGCGCCCGCCGAAGTCCGCATCGCCGCCGACGATCCCGTCTACAACCCCGCCTTCGACGTCACACCGGGCCGGCTGATCACCGGCATCATCACCGAGTACGGCATCGTGCGGCCGCCCTACGCCGACAGCATCCCCGATCTCGAGCACCGCCCGAACCTGGCCGCACTCATGCCGAACCGGTGATGTACCGAGCGCAGAAAAACCGTGCCCTCAAAATAGCGCTGTTGCGAGGTCGGTCTGGGGGCCCCACGCAAAGCGTGGGGGGCGCGGAGCCCAGGGCGGAGCGCCGTTAAAATGAAATTTTACGATTTTCTCGATAAAGATCCGAAGATCGATGGCCTGGTGGTCATCGAGGGTGAGGAGCCGCTCTTGGCGCAGCGCGCGCTCGACGGACTGCTCGATCGGCTCCTGCCCGCGGACATGCGCGCGCTCAACTGCGATACGTTCGAGGGACCGGAGACCGATGCGATCGGGCGCGCAGTCGCCGATGCGGTCGGCGCGATGCCGTTTCTGGCCGATCGGCGGGTTGTCGTGGTGCGCAACTGCCAGCGGATGCGCGCGCAGCCGCGCCGCGATCTGTGGGCTGCGGCCGAAGCGGTCCCAGCCGGCAACACGCTGATCCTCGAAGACCTCTTCGCACCGACCAAGAAGACCAAGCCCGAACCGTTCGGCGTGTTGGCCGGCCGCAAGGCGTTGCGGATCGACACGACGCCGAACGGCGACGTCCGCGAGCGGTTCGTGCGCGACACGCTCGCGCGGCTGGGTGCGAAGGCGCAGCCGCGCGCGATCGCGTTGCTCTCGGACGGCAACGCCGACCTCGGTGCAATCCAGAACGACCTCGAGAAGTTGGCGCTCAACGGCGGGACGATCACCTTCGAGGACCTCGAACGTGAGAGCGTCACCATTGACGATGCGAAGGCGTGGCACTACGCGCAGGCGCTGCTCGACGGCCGACCGGCCGAGGCGCTCGCGATCGCGTTCGAACTGTTCGCCAACGACGCGCGCGGCGCGGCGGTTCCGTTGGCGAGCGCCTTGGCGAACGACTTCGCGCTGCTGTGGGAGCTGGCGCGCGGCGGCGAGCTGCCGGCGCGCCATCGCTGGCGGGAGCGCACGCTGCGGCCGCTTGCGCGCCGCATCGGCGAACGGCGCGCGCGCATTGGGTACGAGGCCGCCGTCCGCGGCTTCGAGCTGGTGGTGACGGGGCAGATCGACGACCCCCGCACGATGATCGAGCTGCTGACCGCCGACCTGGCCGCGCGGCTCGCTCGTTGACGCGGGTTCCGACCTTTCTCGTCCAGGCCCGTCCAGCGAGGTCCGCGAAGCCGCGACCCACCCGATGAACGACACCACGTATGCCTCGCCGTTCTCGTGGCGCTACGCGCGGCCGAGCCTGCGAGCACTCTTCTCCGAACAGGAGCGCCGCAAGCTCTGGCGAGCCGTGTGGATCGCCTTGGCGGAGGCCCAGCAGCAGGCCGGTCTGGTCTCGGCCGAAGAGGTCGCCGACCTGCGGGCCCACGCCGGTGAGATCGACCTCGAAGCGGCGCTGGCGATCGAGCGCGAGATCGGCCACGACCTGATGGCCGAGATCCGCGTCTTCGCGCGCCAGGCGACCGTCGGCGGCGGCAAGATCCATCTGGGCGCGACCTCGATGGACGTCGAGGACACCGTCGAGACGTACCGTATGCGCCTGGCACTGGGCGAGATCGTCCGTTCGCTCGACGCGTTGCTGGTTGCGTTCGCCGACCGCATCGAACAGTACGCGGACCTGGTTGCGATGGGGTACACGCACCTGCAGCCGGCCGAGCCGACGACGCTGGGCTATCGGCTCGCGGTCTACGCGCAAGATCTGCTGATCGACCGCGCGATGCTGCTGACGGCGCGCGAGCAATTGACCGCCAAAGGGATCCGCGGTGCGGTCGGGACCTCGTCCTCGTACACGCGTTTGCTCGACGGTACCGGTCGCACGCCCGAAGACCAAGAGCGCGACGTGCTGGCGACGTTCGACTTGCAAGCGCGCGATGTCGCAACACAGACGTATCCACGCAAGCTCGACTATCTGCTCGTCTCGACACTGGCCGGCCTGGGCGCCTCGCTGGCGAAGTTCGCCTTCGACGTGCGCATCCTGGCCAGCCCCGGCTTCGGCGACCTCGCCGAGCCCTTCGGCGCCAAGCAAGTGGGCTCGAGCGCGATGCCCTTCAAGCGCAATCCGGTGATGGCCGAGCGCATCGACTCGCTGGCGCGCCTGTTGCCGGCGTACGCCGATGTCGCGTGGCAGAACGCCGCCACGAACCTGCTCGAGCGCACGCTCGACGACAGCGCCAACCGCCGCACCATTCTCCCCGAAGCGCTGCTGTGCAGCGACGAGATCGTCAGCCTGGCGATCAAGATCGTCACCGGTCTGCGGGTCGACGAGCGGCGCATCGCCGAGAACCTGCGCACCTACGGGCCGTTCTCCGGCACTGAAGCGATTTTGATGGAAGCGGCCAAACGCGGCGGCGATCGTCAGGAGCTGCACGAGGTGATCCGCGAGAGCGCGATGCGCGCGTACGATGAGCTCGCCGCCGGCCGGACGAACCCGCTGGCGACGCTGCTCGCCGACGACGAACGAATCGCCCACTGGGTCGACCCCGCCGAGGTCCGCGAGTGGCTCGATCCGACGACCCACGTCGGCGACGCGCCCGTCCGCGCCCGCCGCCTCGCCGCCCGTATCCGCGAAACCGTCGAGAAGTAAT
>JBEKAU010000151.1:0-6389 GCA_050015755.1 Vulcanimicrobiaceae bacterium
ACCCGCACGGCTGGCTGTAAGCGGTTCGTAAGCGCTCTGAAATCGCGTCCCGCTATCGTCGGGGCGTGAACGAGCGCGAGATCCCCCCGATGTTGCCGCCCCTCTGCGAGGATTGCGGCCACCGAGCGTCCCTGCACCATCTCGACGGCTGCCGCGCGCTGCTGCTCGGCCGCGGCGTCCCCTCCCGCGTCTGCGGGTGCCAGACGACGCTGCGCGAGATCTTGGGGAGCCGCTACCCGCGCCCGCCGGCAGAGATCCGCGAGCGCCGGGTCCCCGCGCCCTCGATCAACTAGCGCTTCCGCAGCCGAGCGGCAGGCTCGCTGCTCCCGAGGGCGCTCGCGACCGGGCCGGCAGTGGTCGACCCGTTGACGGTGCCCTCGTCGTTGAACACCGGCGTCGAATCGGCGGTCCCCGCGAGCCCGCTGGTACCGCTCCCGGCCGCGCCGGCGGTCGCGCTCGCGCCGGTTGCGCCGCTGTTCGTCGTCGTCAGCGTGCCGGCGAACACGAAGACCGCGGGCCCCGCGGCCGCGCCGCCGCCGCCGGCAGTGCCGGTAACTTCCTCGCCCTGCTGGCCGCCGGCCCCACCGTGCACGCCGCCGACCAGCGGGCCGCCCGAGCCGCCGTATGAACTGATCGTGCCCCCGCCGAGTCGGTAAAAGCCGCCGCCTCCGCCGCCGCCGCCCGGACCGCCGTTGCCGCCTTGGTCATAGAAGGATGCGCCGCCCCCGCCCGCGCCGAAGCCGCCGGCGCCCACGCCAGTACCGCTCTCGTCGGACGATTCGTCGCCGCCGCCGCCACCACCGAAGCCCCCATTGCCACCGCTCCGCGTGCCGACGCTTCCGGCGGTGTTCGTCGTGAACGTCACTCCGGCAGCGCCCCCGGTTCCGCCGCCACCGCCGTCACCGGCGCCGCCGGCCGCGCCCTGGCCACTGCTCGTCGCCGTGCTCGCGCCCGCTCCGAGAACGCCGCCGCCGCCGCCGCCGCCGCCGCCGAGGCCATTGCCGCCAGCAAAGTACAGGCCGCCGCCGCCGCCGCCACTCGACGGGTTCGTTCCGGCGGCGGAGGTGCCGCCGTTTCCGCCGACGGCCTGGCAGTTCACGAAGTAGACGTTCTGGAGGGTGACGTCTGCCGAGTTCTGGTTGACGAACACGCCGCCGCCGGCTCCCAGGCCGCCACCGCCGCCGCCCGCGCCACCGCCGTTGCTGCCCGAGACGCTGCCGCCGTTGCCGCCATTGCCGCCCTGCGCGACGGCGTTCTGGATCTGGAGATTCGCCAGTGTCACCGTGCCGGTGTCGACGAAGAACGCGTGATAGGTGCTTTGACCGTCGATGATCACGTTTCCGAACGTGCTCCCGTCGATCGTGAGGTTCTGCGTGATCGCTGGAAGCGCCGCGGCGAGATCGATCGTGCACGGCGAACCGCAGGCGAAGAAGAGCGTGTCGCTTGGATGGGCGTTGGCGATCGCGTAGCGCAGATCGCCCGACTGTCCGCCGGTCGTCGGAGCGGCGTCGGTGTCGAGCGAGACGACGGAACCCGCGACGACGGTGAACGGCTGCGTCCCCGTCGTTCCGCCAGGCGTTTCCACCGCGAGCGTGAGTCCGCCCGGCGTCGTGCCGGGCGCAACGTTGACGTTCGCGGTGATCGTCGTCGCGTTCACGACGGTGACGTTGGTGACGGTCACGCCGGACGCGCTCGACGTCACGCTCGCGCCGGGCGCGAAGTTCGTGCCGGTAAACGTCTCTTGGAGTGCGGTCGTGCTCGGCACCCAGACCGACTGCGCGAGCGAGGTCAACGACGGCGGCGCGGCGATCGTGAGCGTCGCGCCGGTGAGTGCACCGTTCGGCGAGCCGCTGACGGCGCTCGGCGTGATCGTCTCGGTCAGATTCGAGCCCGGTACGCCGCCCGTGTAGGTGACGGTGACGGCGGTGCTCGGCGCGGTGAAGGAGTTGCTGCTATAGCTCAGATTGCCGGGGTTCGAGAGCGCGAGCACGACGGCGTTCCCGTTCGCGTCGACGTAGGAGCCGGGCCCGACGATGAGCTGGCTGTCGGCATCGTACGCATCGATCGTCGCTTGCGTCGTCGCGAACGCCCCGACCGCGGCGGGCGAGAACGCGACCGTCGCGTGGTCGACGACGCCGTCGAGCGTCAGCGGTACCGTGTTCGCGACGCCTTCGGTGATCGCGACGGTCGTCGTCGCGCGCGAGAGGGCGTTGCCCGCGGGCGCCGTCGGCGACGTCGATGTCTGCGGGGCATCGTACGTTGCAACCAGATACTGATCGGTCCCGACCCCGAGCGGACCGGTCACCGTGCACGTCAGCGGCGTCCCCGAGCAGTTCGGACTGGTCGGGGTGAGATTGGCCGCGACCGTGCCACCGGTGTAGGGCGTTCCATCGACACTGAGCAGCGTGATGACGACCGACTGGGTCGCCGACGAGACGTACGCGACCTTGCGGTGCTTGGCGGCGACGCTCTTGGCCGGGACGGTGATGCGAAACCGCACCGACGTTGCCCCCGGCGTGCCGCTGCCCGGAGTCGGGCTGACGCTCGGGGCGGCGGGTGCGAGGTGCGCACCGCCGCCTCCACATCCCGCGAGCGCAAAGACGATCGCCACGGGGATGAATGTCGCGTACGCACGCATGGTACCGAGCGGTTCGCCGCCGGCGGGTTGCTCTCTTCCGGGCTCGCGCCCGAGGGAGTGTTAGACGACGGCGGCGGCGGTCTTGGTCGTGGCTGGTGCGGGCGCCGGGATGATGCGGCGGCCGTCGATTGCGATGCGGCCGATCAGCTCGGCGATCTTGCGCGAGCTGCCGCGCGGTGCGACGGCGGTCTGTTGGGCGCGCATCTTTGCCAGGCGCTCTTGGTTGTGCACGATCCGCGCGACCGACGAGACGACCTGCGAGGTGGTCAGCGCGACCACGCCGATTCCGTTGGTGCGGACGTAATCGAGGTTGCCGCGCTCTTGGCCCGGGACGTAGTCGTAGACGACGACCGGGACTTCGGCCACCGACGCCTCGGCGATCGTGCCGGGGCCGGCCTTGGTGACCAGCAGGTCGGCGGCGCGCATCAGCTCGGGGACGTCGTTGCGGAAGCCGAGCACGGTCATCGGGGTCGCCAGCGTCGGCGCCAGCTCTTCGAGTTTCTGCTTGAGCGCCGCGTTGCGGCCGGTCACGACGACGAGGTGGAAGTCCAGGCCGGCCTTGGCCAGGCCCAGCGTCGTCGGGAGCAGTTTGCCGCCGCCCTCGCCGCCGGCCATCAGCAGCGCGACGGTCGCGTCGAGCGGGAGGCCCAGTTTCTTGCGGACCTCGGCCTTGGTGGCCGAGACGTCTTCGAAGCGGGGGTGGATCGGGTGGCCGATCAGCTTGAGCCGCTCCGCCGGCACGCCGCGCTCGATGGCGCGGGCGTAGACCTCGGGGGCCGGAACGACGGTCAGGTCGGCCTCGGGGAGGAGCCAACCCTCGTGGACTCGGCCCAGGTCGGTGACGACGGTGACGATCGGGACGTCGGTCATCCCGGCATCGGCCCGGGCGCGCAGCGCCGCGTGGTTGAGCAGCGGGTGGACCGAGACGATCGCGTCGGGCTGGTACTGCTGGAAGACCTCGCGGAGCCGCTCCCGGTAGAGGGGCTCGCAGAACCGGACCAGGGTCCGGTAGCGACGGCGGCCGTTGGTCGCGTGGTAGAGCGCACCGTAGATCGGCGGGGCGTACCGCAGGGCGGCGCTGTAGGCCGGGCCCAGCTTGGAGAGGGGGAACGTGCAGTGGGTGGCGATGTCGTCGATCCGCCACTCATAACGGGTCGATCCGTCGATCTCGTCCAGCGCTGCGCCGATGGCTTGCGCTCCGGCGCGATGGCCGCCGCCGGTATCGGAGATCAAAAAGAGGACACGCTTGGTCAAATCCGCCTCAACTCGTCGGTTTGGGGGCTGGGCGCCGCTTTAGTGCGACGCTCCGCGCCACCGGCGACACACGCGTACGCCGCGGCGTCCAGGCACGCAAGGTCGCTATCATAGCGCGTGCTGGGACGTCGTAGCAGCGAAAGATGTCGCCGAACTCAATCTCCGGGTTCCGGTGATGACCGTCATGATCCTCGGGGAGGACCACCTGCGCCAGCCTGGCCAGTCGAACGAGCCAGGCAGGCGAACGCCAGCCGAGCTCGGTCGTGTGGCGCCACCACACGTGCAGTTGCCCGAGCACCAAGCCCAGCACGGCGCCGACGATCGAGAGCCGCGCACAGAGTACCGCGACGATGACGTAGGGAACGGCGCCGAGAATGCCGTCGAGCAACACCGCCGGATCGCGCGAGAGGACTGCGTGGTCCCAATACGAGCGCCGGCGATCGTGATGCGTGCGAAGGTGCAGTTTGCCCCAAACGTGCTGCGGCACGTGGTAGAAAAACGTTGAGGCGAAATCGCCGACCAGCAGGACGACGAGCATCGCTGCGACGCCCGACACGATCGTGTTCACGCTGATCCTTCGATGGGCAGAGAGGGCTTACGGCGGATTGCTCCCGGGCCCTGGAAACCCTCTCGCCGTCGTGCTCGTTGCAGCGCTCGCTGCGACGGCCGGCGTACGGCTCGAATGGCTGCATCAGGCGACCCTGGCGTGGCGTATACCCGCACCCGCGCCGCTTCTACTCGGGTTCCGTTTGATACGGGACGCGGAGCCGCGCGCGCCACTCACCGTGCGAGTCGCGCGTGAGGCGCAACGCGCGAATTCCGCACTCGATCCGGTCGACGCATTGCTCATCGCGACGCGCGTCGTCGACGCCGCGCGCGCGGAGCACATCGCGCCCTCGTTCTTGGCGGCGACGCTGCTGCAAGAATCGGCCTTCAATCGCAACGCCATCTCGGCGGCGGGCGCGGTCGGCATCGCGCAGTTCACCGCGTCGACCGCCGCGATCGTCGGCGTCGATCCGTGGGATCCGGACTCGGCGATCCCCGGTGCCGCGCATTTGCTCGCGCGCTACGTCAACGCGTACCGCGGTGCGCACGACGATCCGTACGCGCTCGCGCTGGCCGCGTACGACGCCGGACCGCTGGTAGTCGCGCGGTACGGCGGCGTACCGCCGTATGCCGAGACGCGCGGCTACGTCGTCGCGGTGCGGATGCGCTGGTCGCGCATCCTGGCCGGTGCGGCGTTCACCGAGAGCAACCTCTACTTGAGGTAGCGCTGCAAAAACGACTGCGTGCGGCCCCAGGCGTCGGAGATCTGCCGCGTCGCGAGCGTGCCGAGGTCCTCGCGAAAGAACGAGTGGCCGACGTCGGGGTAGGTCTCGAGCTCGAAGGTCTTGTGCTGCGCGGTCAGCCGATCGCGAATCAGCGCGACTTCGCCTTCGCCGATCAATTCGTCGTGGCCGCCGAAGACGAGCAGCAATGGCGCCCGCACGTTCTCGACTTCATCGAGTGGCGCACGGGAGAGCTTGCCGCGCGGACGCGCGATGCTCTGGCCGTAGAACGCGATCGCGGCGCTGATGCCGGGCTGACTCGAGGCGATGAACGCGGCGGTGCCGCCCCACCCGAAGCCCCAGGTGGCGATGTGTCCGCGTTGCACGAAGGGCTGCTCGTTGAGCCAATCGCGCGCGGTCCCGACGTCCGTCCCGACCGCGCCGACATCGAAGACCTCCTCGACCGGGCGGCCACGCAGGTAGTCGATCGCGAGGCCGACATAGCCGGCCGCGGCGACCTGCGAGGTGATGCGCCGGATCTCGGCGTCGAACCCGTAGACGCCCTCGAGGACGATCACGGCTGGGCGCGCCGTCCCGTCGAGGCGTGCGAGATATGCATCCATCGGGCCGGCAGGCCCGTTCAGGGTCACGTGCTCGGCAATCATACCGGACACTCGCCCCCCGGGATTGCCGCCTCCTGTGAAGGAGGCCCTCGCCTGGGTATAGGCGACCTAGCTGCAACCAAGACGCGAGAAGCGAGGGTAAGGCCGGCTATGACCAGGTCCACGACGGGTGCGGTGTCGGAGCGCTTCGTCCTCCACCGCGATCCGCACCCGCTGCGGGTTGCGACGTTCGCGGAGGACGTGCGCACGGGTCTCGGGGCACGCCCGTATCAGCTCTCGCCCAAATATTTCTACGACGATCTCGGCTCGGCGCTGTTCGAAGCGATCACGCGGCTCCCCGAGTACTACCTCACGCGTGTCGAGCGGGATCTGCTCGCCACGTACGGCCGCGAGATCGTGGGCGCGTTCGGCGAGCCGATCGCGATCGTCGAGCTCGGCAGCGGCAGCGCGGCCAAGACGCGGCTCGTGCTCGACGCCGCACTCGAACGGCAGCGCGCGCTGGTCTTTCGCCCGGTCGACATCTCGGCCGACGCGCTGATCGAATCGTCGCTGGCGCTGACCGCGTCGTACCCGACGCTGCGCGTCGAAGCGTATGCCGGCGACTAT
>JBEKAU010000152.1:0-6387 GCA_050015755.1 Vulcanimicrobiaceae bacterium
GATCGACGTGCCCAGGTACGCGCGTTGGCGCGGGCGGTTCTGCGCGCCACCATCGGCGAGCGCGCGAGCAGCCTCCTCGACGCACGTGAGTGCTTCACGCATCGGAAACGTCGCGGCGACGTCGCCTTCCGTCAGATAGAGCGGTGCCATCAGGCCCGTCCCGAGGCGACGATCGCGGAGTCGTCGGCGCCGAAGCCGGCCGCGATGTAGCGGTCCTGCAATGCGGCGATGGCCGGCAAGACGTCGAGCGTGGCGCCGTGGCGCGCGGCCTCCTCGATCATCAGCCGCGCGTCCTTGCGCGCCATCGTCAGCTCGAAGCTCGGTTGGAAGCGCTCCTCGGCGATGCTCTTGGCGCGCGCGCCGATGAACGCCCCCGGGTTGAACTCATCGAACAGCGTGCGGGCGTCGCGCGGCTCGATGCCGAGCGAGCGGCCGAGTGTGAACATGTCGGCCAGGCCGCCGGTCGTCACCAGCAGCACGAGGTTGCCGAACAGCTTGAACGCCGCGCCGCGCGTGGGATCGTCGCCCAGGTCGAGCACCTTGCCGGTCATCGGCTGCAGCAGCGGCAGCACCGCGGCGCGCAGCGCCGGGTCACCGGAGAGCAGCATCAGCCCGCTGCCCTCACGCGCGTTGCGCGGCGCCATGAAGACCGGCGCGTGGACGAACGTGCGTCCGCGGTTCTTCCAGCGCGCGACCCGCTCGCCGGTCGGCGTCGGTGCGGTCGTCGTGTGGTCGATGATGTACGCGGTCGGCAGGATGATGTCGGCGAGCGGTTCGAGCACCGCGTCGACGGCGGCGTCGTCGCTGAGGGTGAGATGGATCTGCGCGGCGCCGCGCACCGCGTCGCGCGCGTCGTCGAACGCCTTCGCGCCGTCGGGTTCGAGTGCGCGCGCCTTTGCGGCCGTGCGGTTCCAGACGTGGACGTCCTCGCCGCGCTCGCGCAGCTTTTGCACGAAGCCGGTGCCGAGCAGGCCGGTTCCCAAGAATGCGATCATGCCAGGTCTCTCCGCGCCACGACGCCGACGTCCTCCCCACCGAACCCCGCCTGCACGTACGTGTCGAAGAATCCGGCAATCGCCGGCAGGACGGCAAGCGAGGCGCCGTGGCGCTGCGCCTCTTCCAGCATCAGCCGCACGTCCTTGCGGGCCATCGCGAGTTCCCATTGCGGCGTATAGTCGCCGTTCGCCATCGCCTTGCCGCGCAGTTCGAACGTTGCGCCGGGCTTGAAATCGTCGAACAGGCGCTGTGCCTGCGTCGCGGGGATGCCGAGCGATTCCGCAAAGCGGTAGCCGTCCGCCAGGCCGGTGACGATGAAGACCAGCATCATGTTGCCGAACAGCTTGAACGCCGCGGCGCGGGTCGGATCGTCGCCCAGATCGATGACCTTCCCGGTCATCGGCACGATCAGCGGCGTGACGGTCGCGCGAACGTCCGGCGCGCCGGAGAGCAGCATGAACCCCTGCGCGTTGCGTGCCGCGGCCGGTCCCATGAAGACCGGCGTGTGAACGAAGGTGACGCCGCGCTGCTTCCAGCGTGCGACCCGCTCGCCGGTCGGCGTCGGCGCAGTCGTCGTGTGATCGAGGATCAGCGTCGATCCGCCGATCGCGCCGGCCAGCGGTTCGAGCACGGCGTCGACCGACGCGTCGTCGGCGAGCGTGAGGTGGATCTGGTCGACGCCGCGCACCGCCTCGGCAGCGGTCGCGCAGACGACCGCGCCGTCGCCGGCCAGCGCCAGCGCCTTCTCCGGCGTGCGGTTCCAGACCCGGACGGTCTCGCCGCGCTCGAGCAGCTTGCGCACGAAGCCGCTCCCGAGCAGCCCGGTTCCGAGATATGCAATCATGGATGGACTCTCCGCGCTGGAGACGGTCCGTCCCTCGCGCGCAGGCTCGCCGACCGGCGGCGTACGTTCAGGCGTGCGTGCGCTCGTAGGCGGTCACGTTGCCCGCGTGGCAGAGCGGGCGGAACGTCCCCGCGCGCACGAGCGCCTCGACCCGTGGCAAGACGACGTCGTGGAAGTCGTGGTTCGGGTAGTCGCTGGCGACGACCAGGTACTGCACGTCGAGCACGCCGGCGTCCTCGCCCAGCACGGTGACGCGCGGACGGCGTGCAGCCGTCGCCGCGTACCATTCGTCGTGGGTGGCGACCGTCGCATCGGCCGGAACGCACGCCAGCGCCGTGCGCGCGTCGCCGAGCGCGTGGTACGACGGGCGCAAATAGTGCAGCGGATGGAGCGGGCTGAAGAAGACCAGCACCAGCGCCGAGACGACGAACGCGGTCGTCGTCCAACGGATGGGGACGCGCAGCGTCGCGATGCCGGCGGCGAACGCGAGCAGCACCCAGGGGATCCACAGCGCCGCGTAGTGCATCCCCATCCGCCACACCAGGGCGCTGTTCGCCAGCAACACGATCGCAAAGCCCGGAATGCTCAACGCGAGCAGTCGCGAGCGGAACGGCATCAGCACCAGCGGCACGAACGCTTCGAGCAGATACGTCAGGCGGCCGAGGGTGAAGATCGCGGCGGCGAACGCGAGCGGATGGATCAGGGGCGCCAGCAACAGCGCGCCGGGCCCGTGCGCGAACGGGTAGTCGTAGAAGTGCGAGGGCGGCCACGGCCCGACGCGCGGCAGCACCACCAAGACGTAGATCGCATCCGAGACCAGACCCAGTGCCGCCGAGCCGAAGCCGGCCAGCGCGCGCGCCCGGTCGCCACGGACCAGTGCGAGGATCCCGATGGCGCCGCCGATCAGCGCCAGCTCCAGGCAGACGTCCTCGCGGAGCCCGGCCAGCACCACGGCGAGCACCGCGAGCCACGGCCACGCCCGGCGTTCGAGCGCGAGCCACCACCCGAGCGCCAGCGGCGTGAACAGCCCCAGGTCCCGGAACTCGCCGAAGCCGACCGCGACCAGCGGGGGATAGACGAGGGCGACCGCGCCGATCCGGTCCGCCAGCCGCCCGTCGGTGCCGCGCGCTCGGGCGATCGCCGCCAGGAGCGGCGCGCAGAGGACGGTCGCCCCGGCCAGGATCGCCTGCAGTACCCACAGCGAGTGACTCGCCGCGAGGAACGGCCACAGCAGCGCTAGGGACGGCGACCAATGGAAGCGGTAGTGCGTCCCCTGCTCGATGCCGTCGCGCATCCCCCCGAATGCGTCCAGAATGATCTGGACGAACGTCCCGGTGTCGGCGCCGTAGCTCCAATCGAGCGCGCGCACGGCAGCGAGGGCCGCCAGGACGACGAAGGCGACGGCGGTCCAAGCGAGCAGGCGGCGGGAGGGCACGGCCGAGCCTTCGAGTCTTGCCTGTCACCTCCGCCTATGGTAGAGTAAACCGTTGTGTCCGCCCGCGGACACGACGCGCGTTCGCGCGCTCCTCCGCTCTCGCCGGGCGGACGGACAAGAGGTCGAACGTCGAGCGGTTCGCTCGCGTGTCGGTCGAGGCGACGACACCCGGCCGTTCGCCGGGCAGGAAAAAATCCAGAGCGAGTTTTCTTTTGGCCGCGAAGAAGCAAACCAAGACGCGCAAAAAGCGCGAGTTCAAGAACGTCGGCGCGGGCGTCGCGCACATCCACTCCTCGTTCAACAACACGATCGTCACCATCACGGATAACACCGGATCGACGATCGCGTGGGCGTCCGCCGGCAACCTCGGGTTCAAGGGCTCGAAGAAGTCGACGCCGTTCGCCGCGCAGATGGCCGCCGAAGCGGTCGCGCGCAAGGCGATGGAACACGGGATGAAGACCGCCGAGGTCTACGTCAAGGGACCAGGCGCCGGCCGCGAGGCCGCGATTCGCTCGCTGCAGGCCGCCGGCCTCGAGATCACGCTCATCAAAGACGTCACGCCCATCCCGCACAACGGTTGCCGCCCGCCGAAGCGGCGGCGCGTGTAGGGGAGTTGTAGGAAAAAATGGCTCGCTACACCCAACCCGTTTGCCGCCTGTGCCGCCGCGAAACCGCGACGTCCAAGACCGGCGAGAAGATCAAGCTCTTCCTCAAGGGCGACCGCTGCCTCTCGAAAAAGTGCGCCGTCGAGCGCCGCGGCACGGCCCCCGGTCAGAAGACGCAGAACACGAAGACCCGCGCGAAGGTCTCCGAGTATGGCCGTCAGCTGCGTGAGAAGCAGAAGATGCGCCGCTACTACGGCGTGCTCGAGACGCAGTTCCAGAACTACTTCCGCGAAGCGCAGCGCGTAAAGGGTCAGACCGGCGCGACGTTCCTGCAGCTGCTCGAGCGGCGCCTGGACAACGTCGTCTACCGGCTCAACCTCGCATCGAGCCGCGCACAGGCGCGCCAGCTCGTCACGCACCGCCACTTCATGGTGAACGGTCGCCGCGTCAACATCCCGTCCTACATCCTCAAGGCCGGCGACGTGATTTCGATCGCCGAAGGTTCGAAGTCTTCGGACCTGTTCGCGCAGCTCGTCGAGACCGCCAAGGCCCGCCGTCATCCCGATTGGCTCGAGTTCTCGGAGACCGACAACACCTCCAAGGTGCTCTCCCTCCCGAGCCGCGAGCAAATCGACACCCCCGTCGACGAACAGCTAATCGTCGAATACTACTCGCGCTGATCCTGAATCACCACCGCCGCTAGACGTCCGATCGTCTCGGGGACCCGAGGCGGATAACGTAAGCGGAGAAAGACCCCACCGAAAGATTATGACCACCCTGGAAGCGCCGGCCGGCGCGCAGATCGAAGTTCGCGAGCGTCGCGAGAACTACGCCAAGTTCGTCATCGAACCGCTGGAGCGTGGCTTCGGGATCACCTTGGGCAACTCGCTGCGGCGCGTGCTGCTCTCGTCGATCCCGGGCGCTGCCGTCACCTACGTGAAAATCGACGGCGTGCTGCACGAGTTCTCGACCATCAGCGGCGTCGTCGAAGACACCGTCGACCTCTTGCTGAACCTCAAGGGCCTGCCCCTCAAGCTCAACACCGACGATCCGAAGGTGCTCTCGCTCAACGTGAGCGGCGCCCGTGAAGTGACCGCCGGCGACATCGCACCCGATGCCGACGTCGAGATCCTGCAGCCGAACTACCACATCGCGACGCTGTCCAAGAAGGACGCCAAGCTTTCGATGGAGATCGGCGTCGAGAAGTCGCGCGGCTACGTCACCTCGGACCGTCAGCGCAACATCGAGCACATGATCGGGCTCATCCCGATGGACTCGATCTTCTCGCCGATCCGCAAGGTCAACTTCACCGTCGACGACACCCGCGTCGGCCAGTCGGTCGACTTCGACCGCCTGACGATCGAGATCGAGACCAACGGCTCGATCACGCCCGACGACGCGCTCTCCGAGGCGGCCGAGATCCTGACCGATCAGCTGCACCTGTTCATCGGCTTCTCGACCGAAGAGAAGCCGGTCTCGGCGGCCCCCGCCAGCGAGTGGGACGTCCCGGTCGAGACGCTCAACCTCTCCGTGCGCTCGTTCAACTGCCTCAAGCGCGCCGGCATCTCGAAGGTCTCCGAGCTGCTCGACATGACGGAAGACGAGATCATCAAGATGCGCAACTTCGGCAAGAAGTCGCTCGACGAGATCAAGCAAGTTCTCGAAGAGCGCGGCCTCTCGCTCCGCCAGGCCTGATACCAAGGAACTCCCAGAGGAAACCATGCCGCACCAAATCGCGAACAAGCGACTCTCGCGCACCGACGGCCACCGCAAGGCGCTTCTGCGCAACATGGCGACGTCGTTCTTCAAGCACGAGAAGATCGAGACGACCTCGACCAAGGCCAAGGAGATCTCGAAGGTCATCGACCGCCTGATCACCCAGGCGCGCCGTGGCGATCTGCACTCGCGGCGGCTGGTGGCCTCGTACCTGACCGAAGAGCCGGTCGCGAAGAAGCTCTTCGAGCAGATCGCGCCCGCCCTCAAGGACCGCAGCGGCGGCTACACGCGGATCACCAAGACCCGCGTGCGCCCCGGCGACGCCGCCGAGTTGTCGATTCTGGAGCTGGTCAAGTAGCTGGAGCAATTCTCTCGGTCGCTGGCTTCGTCGTTACGTTCCTCGTGTGCCCTAGCACACTTCGGAACGAGGCTCCTCGCCAGCGACCGAGATAATCGCTTCAGAGACGGAATATGCTTACGACGTCGGACGATCCACTGAGTCTGACCTCCGTCACGCGATCGTTCGTCGCGGACAGCATCACGCCGATCTCTGCGTACCTCGCCCTGGCTCAGCCGGGGCGTTCGTGTTTGCTGGAGTCGGTCGAGGGGACGGAGCGGATCAGTCGCTTCTCGTTCATCGGTCTCGATTATCTCGAAGCGCACGCGTTCGATCGCGAGCCGCGGATGCTCGACCGCATCCGCGCCGTCGTCGGCCGCTATCGGCTCGATCGCGCCGACCTGCCGTTCCCGGGCGGCGCCGTCTGGGCGTTCAGCTACGATGCGGCGCGCGT
>JBEKAU010000153.1:0-6348 GCA_050015755.1 Vulcanimicrobiaceae bacterium
AGTCCAGGCCGCGCAGCGCTTCGCCGACGACCAGCGGCGCGTAGAAGAGACCCTGCACGAGCGCACGGCCGAAACCGAGCGTCGGGCCCAATCCCGCGCCCAGGCCCGGTGCGTACACACGCGCGGCGATGCGCTCGAGCGCGTCGGCGCGGCCGGCGAGGTACCCGCCCGCGGGCGCGAGGCCACCGCCGAGGTTCTTGATCAGCGAGCCGGCGATGACGTCGGCGCCGACCTCGAGCGGCTCGCGCTCTTCGACCAGCTCTCCGTAGCAGTTGTCGACGAAGACGAGCGCCGGCGCGTGCGCCGCGCGCACGACCTCGACGATGTTCGCGATCGCCTCGATCGTCAACGAACGGCGAGACGCGTAACCGCGCGAGCGCTGCACGAAGACGACCGCCGGCCGCGCTGCGCGTACCGCCTCGCCGAGCGCGGCAAGATCGGTGTCGCCGCCGGCGGTGCGTTCGACTTCCGCGTAGCGCACACCGCGCGTCGTCAACGCATACGGCGCCGTCGCGATCGCGTGGCGCAGCGTGTCGTACGGCGCGCCGTTGGCGGCCAGCAGCGTCTCACCGGAAGGGACCAGTGCATCGAGACCGGCGACGATCGCATGCGTTCCGCTGACGATCGAAAGCCGCGCCAGGACGCGTTCCGCGCCGAACAATCGCGCCAAGAGCGACTCGTAGCGTGCCCGAGCCGTGTCGTCGTAGCCGTAGCCGGTCGTGCCGGCGAGGTCGCTCTCTGCGATCCCCTCGTCGAGGAACGCGCGCAGCACCTTGGCGCGGACGCGCGCGGCCCGCGGATCGCGCCGCTCGAGCCACGAGGCGGCGCGTTCCGCGGCGGCGCGCACGCGAGGCTCGAGCGCGACGCCGCCGACCAATGCGTCGATCACGCTCGGGCTCGCGCGCGCTGCAGTCTAGAGTCGGCGGATGACGGCCTCGACGCGGCCCACGATGGTGACATCGTCCGCGTAGATTGGCTCCATCGCCGCGTTCTCCGGCTGCAGCCGGATGCGCCCGTCCTCACGGTAGAAGCGCTTGACGGTCGCCTCGCCGTCGATCATCGCGACGACGATCTCGCCGTTGTGGGCGGTCGGCTGCGGCTCGACGACGATCAAGTCACCGTCGAGGATCGCGGCGTCGATCATCGATTCGCCCTTGACCCGCAGGCAGAAGCCGCCTTTGCGCGGCGCCCAATCGGCCGGCAGGACCATGTGGTCCTCGAGGTTCTCGCTGGCGGTGATCGGGGTGCCGGCGGCGACGCGGCCGACGATCGGCAGCGTCACGGACGGCACCACCGGCCCCTCGTCGAGTGCGCGCGGCGCGGTGAGGGCTCGCGGTTTGGTCGGGTCGCGCTTGAGCAAGCCCCGCCGCTCGAGGGTCTTGAGGTGCGACTGCACGGTTGAAGACGACGAGAGTCCGACCCGTTCACCGATCTCCCGAACCGAGGGCGGGTAGCCCTGTTCGGCCGTGAACGACCGGATGACGTCGAGGATACGCTGCTGTTTCTCCGTCGTGGCCCGCTCGGCCATCGGGACCTCCTCATGCAGAATGCCACCCAGTAGGCACACGGCTCTGCGACGATCGCACCGGTGGCGCAACCCGCGTCCACCGTCATTGCCGCGATGCTACCACAGAGTGGCCCTCGCGAGCAAACATACGTTCGAAGGACCTTGACGGCAGCACCCTCGTCTTGCTACCATATGGGGGACGAACGAACGTTCGCCGCTATATCTAGGGATTGGAGCAGAGCAGCAATGCGCGGGACCACTCGACGGAAGCCAACCCTCATGCCGCTGGTCGCGCTGGCCGCCCTCGGCCTGTCGGTGACCCTCCCGGTCCTCTCGACCTCTGTCCACGCCGCCTCGCCCGTCGCCTACACCAGCGTGACGGTGCACCCCGGCGACACGGTCTGGTCGCTCGCCGAGCGCGGCACGCCCAGCGGCGGCGACGTCCAGGGTCGGGTCGACGCGATCCTCGCCGCCAACCATCTGGGCGGCGCGAACCTCACCGTCGGCCAACACCTGCAGATCCCGCGCTAAGCGAGCGCAACGAAACGAAACGAAGACGCCCGGCACCGAGCCGGGCGTCTTTTTTGCGTCGCGACCGAGGCTAGCGGGACGGGCGTCGGACCACGGTGATGCTGTGGCCCTCGTGGGCGGCCAAAAAGGCGAGCCCGTCGTCCATCCAGCCGTCGAGGCCGGCCGTCAGATGCCGCGCGACCTCACGCACGAGATGCTGGCGCCGCAGCAGCCAGGTGAGTTCGGTTGGCGTCGAGGCGACCCACACCGCCTCTTCGCACTCTTCGCACTGGTAGCCGTGTTGCACGGCTCGTTGATCAGGCCGTCGCCAGTTTGAGCCGCTCGCCGAGCAGGCGAGGGATGTCGGACGGACGGTCGGCGACCGGGACGCCGGCGGCGTTGAACGCCTTGACCTTCGACTCCGGGGTTCCGGTGTTGCCCGAGATGATCGCGCCGGCGTGGCCCAGGCGCTTGCCCTTGGGCGCCGAGCGGCCACCGATGAAGGCGACGACCGGCTTCCCGGCGAGGTGCTCGGCGATGAACGCGGCCGCGTCTTCCTCGTCCGAGCCGCCGATCTCGCCGGAGACGACGACGGCCTTGGTCTCGGGGTCACGCGCGAACTCACGCAGGCAGTCGACGAACGTCGTCCCGATGATCGGGTCGCCGCCGATGCCCACGCACGTCGACTGACCGAAGCCGGCGCGGGTGAGGCCGTCGACGATCTCATAGGTCAGCGTCCCCGAGCGCGAGATCATCCCGACGTTGCCTTCTTTGAAGACCTGCGCGGGCATGATCCCGACCAGCGACTTGCCGGGCGAGATGAGGCCGGGGCAGTTGCCGCCGATGATGCGCATCCCAGGCGTCGTGTTGACGACGCGCAGCATGTCGACGGCGGGGATCCCTTCGGTGATACACACGGCGAGCTGGATGCCGCCCTCATGCGCTTCCCACAGCGCGTCGGCGCCGGCCGGCGGCGGCACGAAGATGATCGAGTGCGTCGCACCGGTCTGCGCCACGGCTTCCTTCACCGTATCGAAGACGGGGATGCTGCCCTCGACCGTCTGACCGCCCTTGCCGGGCGTCACGCCGCCGACGATGTTCGTCCCGTACGCCTTCATGCGCGCCGTATGAAACGCACCCTCACGCCCGGTAATGCCCTGAACGATGACCTTCGAGTTCTTATCGAGGAAAATACTCATTTTAACGGCGCTCCGCCCCTGGCTGCGCGCCCCCCACGCCTGCGGCGCGGGGCCCCCGGACGAGCGAGTCCGTCATCATTTCGATACGAGCGACATTCCCCGAGGGGACTCGCGCCATCATGTTCTGCACTTAGTTGCTCCCGTTCGCCAGCGCGACGGCTTTGGCCGCGCCTTCGTCCATCGTCTCGACCGGGAAGAAGCCCGCTTCCGCGAGGATCTTGCGGCCTTCGTCCGCGTTGGTGCCCGTCAACCGGATCACCAACGGGACTTTGCGCACGTCGTTGCCTTTGAGCGCTTCGACGATCCCCAGCGCGACTTGATCGCCGCGCGTGATGCCGCCGAAGATGTTGATGAACATCGCCTTGACGCGTGGATCGGCAGTGACCAGCTTGTAGCTGTTCTTCACGAGCTCGGCTTGCGCGCCGCCGCCGATGTCCAGGAAGTTGGCCGCACCGCCGCCGGCGATGCGCACGGCGTCCATCGTCCCCATCCCCAAGCCCGCGCCGTTGGCGATCGTGCCGATCGTCTTGGGCGGCTGACCCGGCTCGTCGGCGAACTTCGCGTAGTTCGACATGCCCAGGCCGATCGCGACCGCGGCTGCCTGATCTTCGTCGGTCGGCTGCGCCTTGTTCCAAGCGGCGATGTCGGGGTGCTTGTAGAGGCCGTTGTCGTCGAGGTCGACCTTGGCGTCACTGGCGATGACGCGCCCGTCCTTGGTGAGCACGAGCGGGTTGATCTCGACCAGGTTCGCGCCGTAGTCCATGAACAGCGTGTAGAGCGCGCCCAAGATCGCGGGGAACGCCTTGCGGAAACCGTCGGGCAGCTTCGAGCGAAACGCGAGCTGGCGACCGATGTACGGCGAGTATCCGGCGGCGGGATCGATCCAGAACTTCTGGATCGCGTCGGGGTCGTGCTCGGCAACCTCTTCGACGTCCATGCCGCCCTGCGCGGTGACCAGTACGACCGGCTTCTTCGCAGCGCGGTCGATCGCGATCGAGACGTAGGCCTCGCTGGCGATGTCGACCTTCTCTTCGACCAGCAACGACTTGACTTCTTCGCCCTCGGGATTCTGAATCGACTTGAGGACTTTGCCGATCAGCTCGCGCGCGAGCGTCTCTCCCTGCGCCGCGTCGTCGGCGAATTTGATGCCGCCGGCCTTGCCGCGGCCGCCCATCAGCACCTGGCTCTTGAGCACCCACGAGCCGGGGTGTTCCGTGATGTAGGTCTTGACCTCATCGGCGGTGGTGGCAAAGACCCCGCTCGGCGTCGGAATCCCGACGCGGCGGAACAGGTCCTTGCCCTGGTACTCCATCAATTTCATGGCGGCCCGAGCGTTCCGCGCCCCTCGTACGGAGCCCTGGACGACACAAGTCGCACACGAAGGCGGGGCTCGGCGGGGACGGGGAATCCTGGAGCATGGAACCCCCGATTGTCGTGTTTGACGGCGTCTGCGTGCTGTGCAACCGCTTCGTACGGTTCGTCGACGCCAACGATCCGCCCGGCCGCATGCGTTTCCTGGCCTCGCAGCGCGCCGGTGACGCCATTGTGCTGCTCGCGGGCGGCCGCCGCTACGAGGGCAGCGACGCGGTTCTCCACCTGCTGCTCGAACTGCGCTGGCCGTGGCCCCTCGGCTTCGCGGCGATCCTCATCCCAGGCGCGCTGCGCGACGCCGTCTACCGCTGGGTCGCGCGCAACCGCTACAACTGGTTCGGCCGCTATGACGCGTGTCCGCTCCCGCCGCCCGGCCTGCGCGCGCGTTTTCTCAACGACCCGAACTAGTCCAGGCGCCCCAGCAAATCGCGGGCGATGATGATCTGTTGGATCTCCGAGGTGCCCTCGTAGATCTCGGTGATCTTTGCATCGCGGTAGTAGCGCTCGACGGGGAACTCGGTCGTGTACCCGTAGCCGCCGTGGACCTGGATCGCTTCGGCCGCGTGCTCGCGCGCTTTGGTGGACGCGAACAGCTTGGCCTTCGACGCGGCGACCGCGAACGGGGCATTGGCGGCGGCGAGCGCGGCGGCACGATACACCAACATGCGCGCGGCGTCGAGATCGGTCGCCATCCGCGCGAGCTTGAATGAGATCCCCTCGAACGCGCCGATCGGTCGGCCGAACGCGACCCGTTCTTTGGCGAATCGCGTCGACGCCTCCAGACATGCGGCCAGAATGCCGGTCGCCTGCGCGGCGATCCCGATGCGGCCACCGGTCAGCGTCCGCAGGGCCGACGAGAGTCCCGAGCCCGCCGCGCCGAGCAGGCTCGACGCGGGGACGCGCACGCCGTCGAACAGCACGTCGACGGTGTTCGAGGTGTGGATGCCGAGCTTCTCGGTGGTCCGCTCGATGACGACGCCGGGTGTGCTCATGTCGACCAGGAACGCGCTGATTCCGTGCGGGCTTTCGGCCTCGTCGCGGAACATCGCCATCACGACGCCGGCATAGCCGCCGTTGGTGCACCACTGCTTGCGCCCGTTGAGCACGTAGCCATCGCCGTCGCGCCGCGCGGTACCGCGAATGCCGGCCGCGTCGGAACCGGCGTCCGGCTCGGTCAGCGCGAACCCGGCGATGACGTCGCCGGCGGCCAGCGGCTGCAGCCAGCGGTCCTTTTGTGCGTCGGTGCCGAGCGTGCCGATCGACGCGCAGATCATCGAGTGCACCGAGACGGTCACCGCGGTGCCGGCATCGACCTTCGCGAGCTCTTCGATGGCGAGTGCGTAGGCGACGTAATCCGCGTCGACGCCGCCGTAGCGCTCCTCGACGCGCATTCCCATCAGTCCGGCCGCGTTGAGCTTACCGTACAACGCGCGCGGGAAGGTATGGTGCCGGTCCCACTCCGCGATGTGCGGTGCGATCTCGCGCTGCGCGATCTCACGGGCGACCTCGGCGATCGCGTGCTGTTCGGCGGTTGGCTCGAACGCGATCGTGCGTTCGTCGATCACGACACCGCGGCAGGGACGGGCGCTGGCGACCCGTTTGCCGTCGCACGGTAGTCGTAGAAACCGCGGCCGGTCTTTTTCCCCAGCCAGCCGGCCGCGACGTACTGGCGCAGCAACGGCGAGGGGCGGTACTTCGAATCACCGAAACCTTCGTGCAGCACGTTCATGATTGCCAGGCACGTGTCCAGACCGATGAAGT
>JBEKAU010000154.1:0-7056 GCA_050015755.1 Vulcanimicrobiaceae bacterium
CTTGGAAGAAGCTTGCCGGCATATTCGGATCGGTCGGCGCGTCGAGCGCCGACGTCCGCGGCAACCAGAGGTTGCGCGTCACCGGTGCGCCGCTGTCATCCATGATCTTGAAGAACTCGCCGATGCGATACTTCGCCCACACGTAATCGCTGAACGTGTAGCTGCTCGACGGGCCGTGATTCGCGGCGGCGAGCGCGATGCGGTCGGGCGCGTAGCCGAAGCCGAACGTGAGGCCGTTGAGCGAGTTCTTCATGTTGCTGAGCGTACCGGGCTTGAACGCCAGGTTCTGGTAGACCTGACGCAGGTCGGCCGGACGGCCGAGCCGCGCTGCGAATCCGGCCGCGTCGAAGTGCGCTTGATCTTCGACGAGCGCCGAACCACCGGGCACGACGTCGGCGGCCAGCGCCGGCGCGGCGACTGCGGCAACAAAACTCGAGGCGACAAAGGCGCTTCGTTTCATCTCTTTACCTTTTCCTAACAGCAGCGTGCACCCAGTTACGCTCGATGCTATCGGGACACATGCGGTTCCGTCAACGCCGGGCGTGTCAAGCTTGCGCTCGACCCGGGGCCGGACACGGGTTCGGCGCCGTTTTCCAGTTCGTTCGCCAATCCGCGAAGTCACCCGCAGCTTCGCGGATGCGGAAGGCGCGCCAGCGCTGCTCGGCACCCGGCAAGACCTTGGTGGGATCGGTTTCGTAGACCGGCCAGGCGGCGGACGGATCGAGCACCGGGAACCGGCTGAGCCAACAGAAGAGCTCGAGGTTCGTCTGTTCGAGCCGCGCCTTCTCGACGGCGACGAAGAAGCGCGCGCCTTTGCGGATCGCGCTCTGCTCGTCGAACGGCGTCCAGAGGTGCGGATCTTCCTCCCACCCCTTGCGCCCGATCGTGTAGAGGATCGACGGATCGTAGTGGCCCATCACGATCAGCGTGCCGGGTGTGAGCGTGGCGTCGAGCTGTTTGGCGCGCGCGTAGTTCGCTTTGTTCCATTGCCAGTACGGTGCGATCTCGTGGTAGCCGACACCGAGCGCGACCAGCCAGACGACGGCGCCGATCCCGGCCAGCGTCGCGCGCCGTTGCGGCTCGGCGCCCCAGCGTTCGTCGGCCCATGCGACGAACCGGCCGGCCATCAGCGCGCCGAGCGGCAGCAGCGGGTAGAGGTAGTAGTCGACCCGTTCGACGGTGACGACGACGTACGCGTAGAGCAAACCGCCGGCCAGCCAGCCCCACACGAACGCGTTGCTGCGCGAGCGCAGCGGCACCGCGAAGCCGAGGATCGCGAGGACGATGGCGAGCGGGCCGAGCATCGTCGTCGCGAGCATCCGCAGCGCATGGCCGAACGCGACGGCCTTGGCCAGAAACGCCGGCGGCGAGGTCAACGCCGCGTGCAGAGACGGCAGCACGTGCAGCGTGGTGATCCCGCTGGCCCAGTGCCATTCGGCGTGCGAGGAGACGATGTGATCGTAGACGGCCAGCGGGATGAAGGCCACCAGCGCGAGCGCCCAGAGCTGCGGGCGCGTCAACGTGGCGCGCCAGCCCAGCCGCGCGAACGCGGCGGCGGCGAGCGGAATCACGCCCAGCACGGCGACGGGCTTAGCGAGAAACGCGAGCGCGAGAAGAACGGCTGCCGGCCACCAGCCGCGCCACGAGCGCGCGTCGTCGTCGACGATCCACCGCCCGCCCGCGTACAGCGCGCAGGTGAGGAAAAAGACCATCGTCGTGTCGGGCATGAACGTGCGGCTGTAGTACCATGCGCCCGGGAGGATCGCGAACACCGCTGCGGCGGCGACACCGGCGATGGGACTGCGGAAGAGCCAGCGGCCGAACGGAGCGAGAACGACGATCGTGCCCAGGCCGAACGCGAGCGAGATCAGCCGCCCGAAGATCTCGTGGACGCCGAAGATCTTGTAGAGCGTCGCGGCGAGGAACGGCACGATTTGCAGTTCCAGCTCGACGTAGATCGGCGGCGGTCCGTCGTAGTCGGTCTGCGGAAAGAGCGGGTTGTATTGCAGCTGCGCGAAGTTGCGCGCGATCGCCGCCGTGTCGCCTTGCCGCCAGCCGGGATGATCGAAGATCGGGTCGTGGATGCCCTTGAGGCGCAGCACGAGACCGATGAGCGCGACGAGCAGCGTCGCGCCCCAGAAGACGCGCCCCGGGCTCACGCCGACCGGAACGTCCAGTACTTATTGATGAAGAAGTTCACGATGATGCCGGCGCAGGTCGCGAGGAACCACGTCTTGTGGCCGTGCCCGAGGAAGGGCGCGACCGCCGCCGACACCAGCAGGCCGACGAGTAGCGCCAGCACCGAGACCGTCATGAATTGCACGCCCTCGCGGCCGGCGTGCGCCGAAGAGCGGAACGTCCAGATGCGGTTGAGGATCCAGTTGGAGACGCCGCCGGCGAGAAATGCGATCGAGTAGATCGTGTAGTACGCGCCGGCCGTGGTGTGATTCGGGACGACCCGCTGCAAGAGCGTGAAGATCACCAGGTTCACCAGGAACCCGGACGCGCCCACGATGCCGAATTTGACGAATTGACGCACGCCGCGTTGTTGCGTGAGTCGATGGAACATCGAACCCTCGGACGTCATGCGACCCAGTACCAATCGGCGAACAGCACGGTGAACAGCCCCAAGAGCGGGAGGGAGAAAGCGACGTAGCCGTTGTTGACCGCCGGGCGTGCGCCCCACAGCGCGAACAGCGCGAACATCGGGAAGAGGACGAGCGCGAAGCGCGGCATGCTCATCAAGCTCGCCGTCGAGAGCGGGACGAGAACCGAGAGCGCCATGTAGACGATGTACGAAAGCCGCAAGCGGCGCAGGCCGGCGATCAGCACGCCGATCATCAGCAGCGTGAAGGCGAGCTCGAGAATCTGATCGGCGACGGTCTGGCCGGCTTGCGCGTGGCTGATCAGGAAGATCGAGTGTTGGATCGAGACCCACGGCGCCGCGAAGTGCCGGTCCCAATGGGCCTGCACGTGCGAGAAGAGCAGCGGGTCGCCGCTGAGCACCCAGAGGTACGCCATGTAGGTCGCCAGGCCGAGCGGCACCAGCGCCATCCCGAGCAGCGGCTGCACGACGTCGCTCCACCAGTAGCGCAGATACTCGTGCCCGCCCTCGCGGATCGCGACGATCCACTCGATGAACATCGGGACCGCGATCAGGATGCCCTCGGAGCGCGTGAGCGCGGCGAGAAAGCCGAACGCGCCGGCGACCAGCCAGCGGCGCTCGCGCATGTAGTAGAACGAAGCGACGGTCAGGAACAGGAACAGCGACTCGCTGTAGACGGCCGAGAAGAAGATCGCGGTCGGAAAGATCGAGATGTAGAAAATCGCGCGGTGCGCGACGCTGCGGTTGTACTCGTGCTCGACCAGCTTATAGAGGTAGAGCAACGAGAGAAAGCTGGCGGCGTTCGAGATGATCAAGCCGGCGACCAGGTGCGAGCCGGTCAGCACCCCGCCGATGCGGATCAGCAGCGGATAGAGCGGAAAGAACGCGGGCTCGGTCCCCGAGTAGCCCTTCTGCGCGATGCCCAGGTAGTGTTCGGCGTCCCAGCGGCCCCAGACCGCGAGCAACGGGTTCGTCGAGGCCGCGTAGTGCGTGCCGGGCCGCTGCCCGATGACGACCGCGGCCAGCTCGGCGATGACGATCAGCGGCAGCCGGGTGACGAGAAAGGTAATCGCGACGTCGCGCACGCTCGCGTTGCAGCGTGCGGCGATGACGATCTTCGCCAGCACGAACAGCCCGATCGCGACGGCCGCCCAGGCCTCGGTGCCGTGGCCGCCGGCGGGCGGCGTGAGCATGCCCCAGAGCAGAACGAGCGTCGCCCACGAGACGGCGTCGTAGCGCAACGCGACGATCTCGTCGACCGCGGCGCGGCGCGCGAAGTAGCGCCCGTAGGCGAGCCACGACGCGTAGACGGCCAGGACGCCGGCGGCCAGCGCCAGCAGCAGGGTGACGTCGAGGAAGGCGGCGTGGTGCGGCGAGCGCAGCGCGACCGCGTACCAGGCGAAGAAACCGACGCTCAGGCCGGCGACGCCGACCGCCGCGACCGCGGGGCGGCCGACGGCGGCGATCAGTGCGCTGGGATTCGGTCGGACGGCCCTCCCGACAACGGCTACATCCACGGACGGCCTCGTTCACCGGCGTCCGTCGCGGTTGCCTGCATGGTTCGCCACCTCGGGACGGAAAATGGGGTCGCAATCCCTGGGAGCGACCATCATTTCACAACGTTTCGATCTCATCGTCTTGGGCGCCGGCAGCGGCGGGTACGCCGCGGCGCGGACCGCGCGCGATCTGGGCGCCAACGTCGCGCTCGTCGACAGCGGCCCCCTCGGGGGGTTGTGCATCCTGCGCGGCTGCATGCCGTCCAAGACACTCATCGCGACCGGCGATCTGCTGCACCAGATCCGCAGCGCCGACGAGTTGGCCGTGCGGGTGGGGGAGCCGGCGCTCGACTACCCTGCGCTCCAAGCCCGCAAGCGCGAGCTGGTCCAGGGGTGGGCCGACTACCGCATCGCCGGAATCGAGACGTTCCCGCTGTTCCGCGGGATGGCGCGCTTCGAGTCGCCGACGAGCCTGCGCATCGGGGACGACCTCCTCTCCGCGCCGCGCTTCGTCATCGCGACCGGGAGCGTCACCGCACCGCCCGTGCTCCCTGGGCTGATGGAAGCGGGCTACATCGACAGCGACGCGGCCCTCGACCTGGCCGAGCCGCCGCGCTCGATCGTCGTGCTCGGCGGCGGGTACGTCGCTGCGGAGCTGGGCCAGTTCTTTCATCGCGCCGGTATCCCGGTGACGATCGTCATTCGGGGCGCCCACCTGCTCAGCGGCGAGGATGACGACGTCGGCGACGGCTTGACGCAGTACTTCCGCGAGGAGGGCATCCCGGTCGAGGCCGGTGCGCTCATGGAGCGGGTCAGCGTGCGCGACGGCCTCAAGGTCGTCCACTTCCGCCAAAACGGCGTCGAGCGCGAAGTGGCCGCGCACGAGATCTTCATGGCGCTCGGTCGCATCCCGAACGTCAACGGCTTGCAGCTCGACGCGGCCGGCGTCGCGTTCCACGAGATCAGCGGGATCGACGTCGACGACGAGTTGCGCACCTCGAACCCCGACATCTTTGCGGTCGGCGACGTCACCGGGCTCTACGCGCTCGTTCACGTTGCGATCCAGCAAGGCGAGGTCGCCGCCCGCAACGCGATCACCGGTGGGCACGAGCGCGTCGACTACCGGTTGACCAAGACGCACACCATCTTCACCGATCCGCAGGTCGCCGTCGTCGGCGAGACCGAGCGCGAGCTCGAGCGCGCGGGCGTGCCGTATCTCAAGGCGACCTATCCGTTCGCCGAGCACGGCAAGGCGGTCGCGCTGGGCCGCACGCGGGGCTTCGTGAAGATGTTGGCCTCGCCGGCCGACGGGACGATTCTGGGCGCGGCGATCCTCGGCCCCGAAGCGTCGGATTTGATCGAGCCGCTGATCGTCGCGATGGCGTTCGGCGCCACGGTCCAGCAATACGCGCAGATCCCGCACCTGCACCCGACGCTGGTCGAGATCCTGACCTACCCCGCGGAAGAGATCGCCGAGAAGCTGATCAGCACGGCTCCGCTCGCGGTCGCCCAGTGATCTCGACGGCGCTGGTTCAGTTCAAGCCGCGCAAGGGTGACGTCGAAGCCAACCTCGCGATGATCGGCGACGTCTTCGCGCAGCTCGCCGACGATCCGCCGGCGCTCATCGTGTTTCCCGAAGCCGCGCTGACCGGGTATTTTCTCGAAGGCGCGGTCTACGAACTCTCCTTCGACGCCGAGGTGCTGGCAGCGCGGCTCGACGCGCTCTGGCGTGCGCGCGGCGCGAGCGCGCCGGTTGAAGTCGTCGTCGGCTTCTACGAGAATGCGCACGGGACGTTTCACAACGCGGCGCTGGTCGTCCGCTGCGGTGAACCTGGCGGCGTCCGGGTCGTGCACGTCCACCGCAAGCTGTTTTTGCCGACGTACGGCGTGTTCGACGAGGAACGCTTCCTTACGCGCGGGCGTCGTTTGGGGACGTACGAGAGCGTGTTCGGCACCGCGGCCGTGCTGATCTGTGAGGACGCCTGGCATTCGCTCACCGCGACGGTCGCGGCGCTCAAGGGTGCGCGCCTGCTCATCGTCCCGAGCGCCTCGCCCGGACGCGGCCTCGACGGCGCCGGCGAGTTGGAGAGCCTCGTGCGTTGGAAGGCGATCCTCTCGTCGACCGCGGCCGAGCACGGCGTCTACGTCGTGTACGCGGCGCTGACGGGCTTCGAGGGTGGGAAGGGGATGTCGGGCGGCACGTGCGCGTTCTCCCCGCGCGGCGAGCTGATCGCGGTCATCGAGGCACGGCTCGACGAGCCGTCGTTGGCGATCGATCCGAATCTCACGACGGAATGGCTGGCCGCGTTCTTGCACGACGAAATGGTCGAGCGACGCGGCGTCGGCCGTGCCGTGATCGGGCTGTCGGGCGGGATCGATAGCGCGCTGGTCGCGTTCTTGTGCGCGCGTGCACTCGGTCCGGAGAACGTCTACGCGATCCGCATGCCGTACCGCACGTCGAGCGCCGACTCGCTGGCCGATGCGCAGCGCATCATCGATGCGCTCGGCATCCACGGCGACACGATCGAGATCAGCGATGCGGTCGACGGCTACCTGCGCTTCGCGCCCGACGCCGACGCCCGCCGCAAGGGCAACGTGATGGCGCGCATGCGGATGCTCGCGCTGTTCGATCAGTCCGCGCGCCGCAACGCGCTGCCGGTCGGCACCGGCAACAAGACGGAACGACTGATGGGTTACTTCACCTGGCACGCCGACGATACACCGCCGCTCAACCCCATCGGCGATCTGTTCAAGACGCAGGTGTGGGCGCTGGCGCGTCATCTGGGCGTGCCGCGCGAGGTCGTCGACAAGCCGCCCAGCGCCGACCTCGAAGCGAATCAGACCGACGAGGGCGACCTGGGCATCACCTATGCCAAGGCCGACCGCATCCTCAACATGATTCTGCTCGGCTTCAAGGACGAGGCGATCGTCGCGCGTGGGCTGACGCTCGACGAA
>JBEKAU010000155.1:0-9789 GCA_050015755.1 Vulcanimicrobiaceae bacterium
CGCGCCGAGCAGCGCGCGCGACGCCGCGAAGCGGCCATCGCCCATGCCGAGCAGGCCGCCACCCACTTCCGCAACGCCGGCTGGGTCCTCGACGAGGCCTACGCGCTCGAAGCCGCCGGGCAGAGCGCCGCCGCGCTGGCCGTCTTTCAACGCTGCGGGGCCACCGGCGAAGTCCGCCGCCTCAGCGGCGCGACCGCCGGCCGGCGCCGCGGGGAGTCGACGCTGACCGCTCGCGAGCGCGAGATCGCCTCCCTGCTGGCCGCCGGGCGCACCGCCCGCGCCATCGCCGACCACCTGGTCATCTCGGAGCGGACCGTCGAGACCCACGTCGCGGCGGTCTACCGGAAGCTGGGCGTGACCAACCGCCGCGAGCTCAGCAACCTGCTCGAGACGATCGCCTCGGCCTGAACCTCCGTACGAAACTCCGTACCGAGGGCTCCAAAGCTCCGTACTTCCCCGGATAGTGGCCGCCGCGAGGTTCCGGTAGCCTGGGCACATGAACCCGTCGTCGGATCCGCAGCGCGTCATCGGCGCGCTCCGCTTCCTGGCCGAACTCGAAGCCCTGGCTGCCGCGGTTGCCCCGCGGTCGCCGGCGGACGAGCTCGCGCCGCGCCGGCGGCGCCTCGAGCGGGTGCGTCGCCGCCCGGCCGGCAACGAGGAGCGGCACGTGAAGGCCCTGTAGTGCGCGCGGTGATCAGTCCGCGCACCGAGCTCCTGGTGGACGAGGCGCTCGACACCATCGAGCGGTGCAGTCGCATCCACGCCGCCGCCGACCGGCACGAAGCCGCGGCGGCCTGCGTCGAAGAGGCGCTCGGCGCCGAACTCGGAGACCGCCTGCGCGGGCTCGCGTTCTGCGGGTCATTCGGCCGCGGCGAGTACGAAGATCGCAGCGACCTCGACGTCTGGGCAGTCACGACCGAGCCCTGGCACCAGTTCTGCTTCCTGCGGGTCCACGGCGTCAACGTTGACCTGCACATCACCAGCGCCACGGTGCTGACCGCCCCGAAACTGCGCCGCTCGTACCGCCTGTTGGCCCTCGATGCGCTGGTTCGCGTCGATCGCGACGGGACGTTCCGCCAGCTCTGCGAGCGCATTCGCGCCGAGGGTCCGGCGAGCACCGACGAGCGGCTCGTCACCTGGTGGCGGCTGCGCGCCCGCGCGGTACTCGACGACGCGCACCACGCGGTGGACACCGGCGATCCGGACGCGCGACTGGTCCTCGACGGCGCCCTGCTCGACGCGCTCAACCTCTCCTGGGCAATGCGCGGCTACGAGGGGATCCGGCCGGCGCGCATCATCGCCCGCGCCACGCGCCGTTTTCCCGACCTGCCCGCGGTGCTCGCGCACTACCGTGCAGCGAGCACGAGCGACGCGCAGCGGCTGGCGATCATCGACGGGCTCGTCGCGCGTTTCCTGCACGACGTCGGCGGACCGCTGACGCGTCACCGTTCCGAGCGGCACACCAGCCGCCCGCGCGATCAGCGCGTCAGCGCTTCGACCAGCACCACCGCGTAGGCCGCGATCCCGGTCCCGTCACCGGTGTAGCCCATCCCCTCGCTGGTCTTCGCTTTCACGCTGATGCGCTCGACGTCCAGGCCGAGGATGTCGGCGAGGGCGTCGCGGATCGCCGGGACGTGCGGCGCGAGTTTCGGCAGCTGCACGACGACGGTCGCATCGATGTTGGCGATCGTCCAGCCGTGGCGCACCGCCAGCTCATGACACGCCGCGAGCAGTCGCAGCGAATCGGCGCCCTTCCACTGCGGATCGGTGTCGGGGAAGTGCGCGCCCAGATCGCCCAGCGCGCAGGCGCCGAGCAGCGCGTCGCTGATCGCGTGGGCGAGCACGTCGGCGTCGCTATGGCCCAGCGGCCCCTTCTCGAACGGGACGCGCACGCCGCCCAAGATGAACGGGCGGCCCTCGACCAGACGATGGGCGTCGAAACCGTGGCCGACACGCAGGTGCGGCGCCGCCATCAGTGTCCGCTCGGCGGCATCGCGCCGCGGGTCGCCAGGTGCGAGAGGTGGGTCGTGTAGAGCGCGTCCTCGCCGGCCAGCGCGTGCAGCCGCGCACCGAAGCCGCGCAGCGCCTCGCCGGGCGCGTACGCGCGGATGACGACCGCGTCGGGCAGTTCGCGATCGATCTCGTCGAGCCGCGCCGCGCGCGCTTCCAACTCCGCGAGCACCTCGTCGACCGCACGCGGCGCGACGAAGCACTCGACCACCAAGATCTCCTCGTCGCCGCCTTGCGGCGCACGTTCGCGCAGGAGCTGTTCGGCGCGCACGTGATCGCCCGGCAGCGTCACCTTGAAGTTGTCCATCGAACCGGCGACGACCAGCACGTCGAGTCCGGCGCGTTCGCACAGCGCGGCGTCATCGGTCGCCGGCGGCAGCCCGTGACGCACCGCGTCGGCGTGCGCGCGGCGCAGGTCGCGTGCGGTCGCGAATTGCGGCGTCTGCGCAGCCCACAGCGTCGCCCGATCGAGCGTGCGCGCGACCTTGCCGTCGGGCTCGACGACCTTCACCGTGTCGACGACCGGCGTCGCAAGCAGCGTCGCGGTCCCCGGCCGCACCGGCCGCATCCCCGCACGTATATCCTCGGCCCGCACCAGCGGCCGCGCACCGTCATGGACGAGGATCCCGGCGACCTCGTCGCTCAGCGCCGCGATCCCGTGGCGCACGCTGTCCTGGCGCTCGGCGCCCCCGCGTACGACCTGCAGCGTCGCGTGCCGCACCAGCGGCTGCGCGACCGCTTCGATGCGCTCGACGAACTCGGGCTCGGTGACGATCACCAGTTCCGCGATCTCGGGCATCGCCGCAAACGTCTCGACCGACCATGCGATCATCGGCTTCCCAGCGAGGTCGATCAGTTGTTTCGGCCTGCCAAAGCGCACTCCGCGCCCGGCCGCCACGATAACGGCGCCCCAGATCATTTTAAAGGCGCTCCGCCCCAGGCTCCGCGCCCCCCACGCACAGCGTGGGGCCCCCCGTCCGCCCTCGCAACAACGTTCTGCTGGAAGGACGATGGTTCGGCGCTCGGTCTATCACCATGACTTTATGCCTTTTGCTTTGGCCTCGCGAAGATCATGCGGCCGGCGTTGGTTTGGAGGGCACTCGTGACGGAGACGGCGACGGTTTCGCCGATCAGGCGACGGCCGTTCTCGACCACGATCATCGTGCCGTCATCCAGGTAGCCGACACCTTGGTGTGTCTCGCGACCCTCGCGGATCACCGCGACCCGCAGCTCGTCGCCGGGCAAGAGGACCGGTTTGAGGGCGTTGGCGAGCTCGTTGATGTTGAGCACGGCGACGCCTTCGACCAGCGCGACGCGATTGAGGTTGTAGTCGTTGGTGACCAGCTTCGCGCCGCGCTCCTGCGCGAGGCGCACCAGCTTGGCGTCGACTTCGGCGATATCTTCGGGGTCGCGCTCGACGATCTCGATCGGCGTCGTCTCCTGCAGCCGCGCGAGCAGCTCGAGTCGGCGATCAACTGCAGCTCGCGCAGCACGAACCGCGGCAAGAGCAAGGCGCCCTCGAGGAAGCCGCTGCGCACGATGTCGAGCACGCGGCCATCGATGATCACGGAGGTGTCGAGAATCTTCGGTTCGCCGCCGGCGGTCGCGGCCGCCGCGGGCGCGAGCCGGCCGAGCGAGACACGCTGCTTGGCGCCGACGCGCGCGCCGAGAAATGCCGCAAACAGGCTCAGCACCAGATACAGCGCGATCGCGATCGCCCCGCCGGTCGGCCCCGCGAAGGCGACGAACTCGAACAGCACGCTCTTCACCAAGAACGCGACGACCAGACCCGTCACCAGACCAATCGCGCCGCCGACGAGCTCGCCCGGCGCGAGCCGGTCGATCGCGCGCTCGACGACGAGCAGCTCGGTCTCGAAGAACGTCTGCGCGGCCGGCACGACCAGCACGCCGAGCACGGCGCCGACGACCGGCACCGCAACCAGCAGCGCGATCTGCCAGAACTGGCTCGCGACGTGGAGCGAGATGGTGTGCAAATACGCTTCGCGTCCGAGCAGGAAGCCCGTCGTCCCGAAGATGACGGCGAAGATCAGGCGCAGGAGCGCGGTCATCAGACCGCGTCCCGGGTCAGCTGACGAGGAACGCGCCACAGACGTCATTCGCGACGAAGCGCCCGCGCTCGGTCAATCGCACGCGTTCCGGTCCCGCATCCAGGACCCCGGCGGCGACCAGGTCGTCCACCACGTCCCGATAGCGTTCCAATACATCGATGCCGTAGCGTTCGCGGAAGGGAGCCAGGTCGACTCCTTCGGCCATGCGCAGCGCCAGCATGATCGCTTCTCCCGCCCGAGCGTCCGGCGCCAACCGCTCGCTCTCGCTCGGGATCGGATCCCCCGCCAGCGCCGCGCTGCAGTAGGTCTCCAGGTCACGCGTGTGGGTCGCGCGGACACCACCCAGGTAGGATGCCGCACCGACACCCAAGCCCAAATACGGCGCGTTGCGCCAATAGCCGACGTTGTGCAGGCAGCGAAAGCCTGGCTTGGCCCAATTCGAGATCTCGTAGTGTTCGAAGCCGGCCGCGGCGAGGCGCTCGATCGCGAGCGCATACAGTCCCGCGTCGAGATCCTCCGACGCGAACGCCGTCGGATCACGCGCGAACCAGGTCGCGTACGGCGTCCCGTCTTCGACCGTGAGGCCATAGCACGAGATGTGTTCGACGTCGAGCGCGATGGCGGCGTCCAGCGAGGCCATCCAGCTCTCTTCGGTCTGGCCCGGGACGCCAAACATCAGGTCGAGCGAGACGTTGTGGAAGCCGGCGAAGCGCGCCGCCCGCACCGCGGCTCCGATATCGGCCGCCGTGTGGCGCCGGCCCAGCACCCGCAGCTCAGCCGGGACGAACGACTGGACGCCGATCGAGAGCCGGTTCACCCCCGCCGTCCGCAGCGCCGGCAGGCGCTCGAGCAGGGTCGGGTCGGGGTTGGCCTCGACGCTGACCTCGGCGTCGGGCGGCAGCGCGAAGCGCGCCCGGACCGCGACGATCAGGGCCTCGATCGCCTCGGGCGTATACGTCGTGGGGGTGCCCCCGCCGAAGAACAGCGTGGCCGCCTCGACGGCGGGCGCGGCGACCAGCTCGGCGCGCAGGGCCGCGAGGTAGCGCGCCGCCCCCGCATCGTCCCAGGCCCACTTCGCGAAATCGCAATAGGGGCAGACGTACGGGCAGAACGGCAGGTGGACGTAGACGCCGGCGGGCGTGGGGGTGATGGCGTGCTCCTGGGGTGATCGTCGACGAATTGTCGAGCGATCGTGGGCGAAACGTAGGCTAGCCCCAGAACCTGTGCCAAGCCCCAGAGGGCTTCACGAGCCCGGAAGAACGAAGATTCCGACGGCTCCCTGCCCAGCGTGCGTCCCGATGACCGGTCCGGCCTCGAGCAGCTCCAGTTCCTCGAGCCGCGTGGTAATCCGCTCCCGGAGCCGCTCGAGGAGCTTGGCCGCTTCGGCGCCGGCATGCGAGTGGACGACGCACACGCGCGCGCCGTCGGCGCGATTCGCCTCGACGACGACCGCATCGAGCATGGTGTCGAGCGCGCGGGCGTAGGTGCGGACCCGGGCGTGCTCGGCGATCTTGCCGGAGTCGATGCGCAGAACCGGCACGATCTTGACCAGCGAGCCGATGAACGCTTGCGCGCGCGAGACGCGGCCGGTCCGCACCGCGTGCGTGAGGTCGGGGACGGTCGCGTAGCCGCGCAGCGTGCGCACATCGTGCGCGAGCGCTTCGACGATCGCATCGGCCGACGCGCCGGCCTTGGCCAGCGCGACCGCGTGCTCGACTTCGAGCGCGAGGCCGCCGGTGACCGTGCCGCTGTCGACGATGCGGATGTCGGCACCCGGGAACGTTCCCGCCGCGGCGGTCGCGGCGTTGATCGTCCCCGACAAACTTGCCATGATCGTCACGCAGACGATCGCGCGACCGGCCTCGACGTGCGGGCGGAACGCGTCCTCGAACGCTGCCGGGGTCGGCTGCGCCGTCGTCGGCAGCGCCTTCTCGCCGGCGAGCTTGCGATAGAACTCGTCGAGCGAGAGATCGACGCGATCGCGATACCGCGTGTCGCCGAAGTTGACGAACAGCGGAACCACGTCGATGCCCAGTTCGCGGGCGCGTTCGCCGTAGAGATCCGAGGTCGAGTCGGTGACGATCGCGACGGTCATGCCGCGCAGACCGCGCCGATCGAGCCGACCAGATCCGCGGCCGCGACCGCCGCCGCTTGGCGAATCGCGTTGCGGATCGCGACCCGGTCGGAGCGGCCGTGGGCGACGACGCAATTGCCGCGCAGGCCCAGCAGCGGCGCGCCGCCGTAGGTCGAGTAGTCGAGCCGCTTGCGCATCACGTTGAAGACACTGCGGCTGAAGAGGGCGCCGAGTTTCCCCAGCAGCGGCGCGGACTCGTACGATTCGCGCAGCACCTCGCTGAAGTAAATCCCGCTGCCCTCGGCGGTCTTGAGGATGACGTTGCCGACGAAACCGTCGGCGACGACGACGTCGGCGGCGTTGATCAAGATGTCTTTGCCTTCGACGTTGCCGATGAAATTGATCGGCAGGCGTTCGAGCAGCGCCGCCGCCTCGATCGTCTGCGCGTTGCCTTTGCTGCGCTCCTCGCCGACCGAGACGATGCCGACCCGCGGGTTCGCGACGCCGAGCGCCGCGCGCGCGTACGCGCTCCCCATGACGCCGAATTGCGCCATCCATTCGGGCTTGCAGTCGACGTTGGCGCCGGCGTCGCACAGCACGACGGGTCCGCGTCGACCCGGCAGCACGGCGCCGATCGCAGGGCGCGCGATGCCGGGGATCGTGCGCAAACGGATCAGCGCGACGGCCAGGAACGCGCCGCTGTTGCCGGCCGAGACGACGGCCTGGGCGTGGCCGCTGCGCACCAGTTCGACCGCCTCGCCGAGCGAGGTGCCCGCGCTGCCGCGCGCGGCCGACGCCGCCGGAGCGTCCATCGCGATCTCGCCGGCCGCGTGCACGATCTCGACGTCCGTCTCCGCGCCGAGCAGCGGGATGATCCGTTCGCGATCGCCGACCAGCGCAATGCGCGCGAGCCCGTCGCGCCGTGCGAGCAGTGCGCCCGCGACGATTTCGGCCGGCGCGTTGTCACCGCCCATCGCGTCGATCGCGATCAGCGGCAGATCGGCGGCGTTCACGCGTCGACCGAGAGCCAGTACTCGACGGCCGGCTGGCCGCCGAAGTAGTACTCGACTTCGACGTCCGCGAAACGCTCGCCGAGCAGCGCCGCATAGCGTTGCGCGTCGCGCTCCTTTTGGTTGCCGCCGTAATACAACGTCACGAGTCCCCCTGCTTCGGCGCCGAGCGCCGCCGCCGCTGCGACCATCACCTCACCGAAACTCGGGGCGGTGAGCAGCCGCTTGCCGATCGCCGCGCTGGGCGCCCCCTTCTGCACCGCGACGCCCTCGATGCTGGCGTCCTTGCCGGCCGCGAAGACCGACGCCGCGCGCACGCCGGCGAGCGTCGCCGCCAGCTCCTCGGGGGCGACCGGCTCCTGCGCGCCACCCAAGCGCAGCAGCGCTGCCAACCCGGCCACCGGATCGGCCGTCGGCACGATGATCACCGTCTTCTCGGTCAGCCCCGCGACCTCGCGCGCCGCCAGCGCGACGTTGGGATCGTTCGGTAAGAGATACACCAGCGGCGCGAGCGAGGCGTTGACGCCGATCAAAAGATCCTGGACCGAGGGGTTCGCCCCGGCCGGCACCGGGATCGTCACGTCGGCCCCCAGTTCGCGCGCGATGCGGTCGAAGCCGACGCCGGGGACGACGCTCGCGATGCCGATCGGACGCACCGGCGCGTCGACCACCAGCAGGTGGTGCTGCTGCGCCATGTCTTCGACTTTCACGCGCGTCACGGTGCCGTGGCGCGCCGCGATCGCCTTGACCGCCTCGGGATCGGCGGTGTGAACGTGCACCTTGATCGTCGGCACGCTGCCGATGACCAGCAGCGAGTCGCCGTGCTTCTGCAAGAGGTCGCGCAGCGGGTGCGCCTCGATGGTCGCACCGTCGAGGATGAACTCGGTGCAGTAGCGGTACTCGCCGACTTCTTGCTGGCGCGTGAAGACCGCCGATCGCACCGGCCGGCGCGGGAACGCGGTCGCCCGGACCTTCGCCTCGGGGAGAAACCGCAGCACGCCTTCGAGGAAGTAGCAGAACCCGGCGCCGCCCGAATCGACCACCCCGGCCTCCTTGAGGGCCGGCAGTTGCTCGGGGGTCCGTTCGAGCGCAGCGTTGGCTGCCCGTAAAACGGCGTTGGCGAGCCGGTAGAAGTCGGGCTCCCGCACCGCCTGGCGGTAGGCCTCGTCGGCGGCCGCCCCGGCGACCGAGATGATCGTCCCCTCGACCGGCCGAGTCAGCGCGGCCCGCGCCTGGCCGACCGCCTCCCGCATCGCCAAGGAGAGTTGGAACGTGTCGATGGTGTCGCGGTGGCGCACCGAGTGGGCGAAGCCGCGCAACATCTGGGAGAGGATGACCCCGCTGTTGCCGCGGGCGCCGAGCAGCGAGCCGCTGGCCGCGGCCGCGGCGACGGTCGATAAGCCCTGGAAGCGAACCTTGCGCGCCTCGCGCAGCGCGGCTTGGGCGGTCAAGAACATGTTCGAGCCCGTGTCCCCATCGGGGACCGGGAACACGTTGAGGTCGTTGAGGACGCCCCGATACTTCCTGAGGAAGTAGGTGCCGGCCGCGACGAACTTCTCGAAGGCACGACCGTCGAGCTGGGTGACTGCCATAGAGCGCACCTCGCGTTCCGGGACGGGCGACCCGCGCCCTGCGGGGGCCACCCGCGCCGTGCGGACGGCCTTTACCCGAAGCCTCGTTTCTGGTACACTCCCGCTGTTATGGCCAAGCGATGTGACGTGTGCGGCAAGGGACCGATGGCGGGAAATAACGTCAGCCACGCGATGAACAAGACCAAGCGGCGGTGGCTCCCGAACCTCCAAGCCGTCCGAATCGACGACCGCGGTACCCACAAGACCGCGCGCGTCTGCACGTCCTGCCTGCGCTCCAAGCGCGTGAAGCGCGTAGGGGTCGCCTAGCAGCAGCCGGTTCGCAGACCGAGCGCAGGACCATCGTGCACGAAGCACTATGGTGTTGCGAGGTCGGATCTGGGGGCCCCGCGCGAAGCGTGGGGGGCGCGGAGCCTGGGGCGGAGCGCCTTAATACACCGTCTGGTTCTTCGGGGGCGCGAACTTGAGTCGCGCCCCTTCTCCGTCTTTCACCGGGATGGGTGAAGACGTGACGCCGAAGCGCTCCGCGTAGGCCTTGCAGGCGTCGTCGCCCAGGTAGGGGAGCGGGCGCATGAGATCGAGGGCCGCGACCGGGTCGACCGTCGCGCCGCCGTAGCCGGTGGTGCGCTCGACCGAGAGGGAGGCCAGGGCCGTGCCCAGGACCGTCGCGGCCCAGGGGCTCGCGCCGGCGGCCAGCATCGAGGCGACCCCGCCCGCCAGCACGTCCCCGGCCCCGTAGCCCGGGAAGGCCGGACGGTAGGGCGCGGTGATCCGCTCGTAGACGTAGCCGTTCGAGAACGCGGTCACGCTCTGGCGTTTCTCGGCCTCGCGTTCGAACGAGGTGATGATCGCCGTCTGCGGTCCGCGCGCGGCGAAGCCGTCGAGGAACGTCCGCTCGTTGGCGTCGCGCGCGCGGGTCAGGTCGAGCAGCACTTCGGCCTCGAAGCGGTTCGGGGTGACGACCTGCGCGCGCGGCAGCAGCGCGTCGCGGATGCGGCGCGCCGTTTCGACCGGGACGTAGAGCCCCTTCTCGTAAC